>CAZSPS010000272.1:0-8019 GCA_964608875.1 uncultured Ectothiorhodospiraceae bacterium | reverse complement strand
GCTCTACACTCCGGGGGGTGGCTGGGGCCGTCGTGCCGAGGTGTCGGCCGCACGGGGTGAGCCGGGGGCGGAGCGGAGCGGGACGAGGGACAGGACGGGAGGAGGAGCGGACGGGATGTACGCCTACGTGGTGCGCAGGGTCGTGGCGATCGTGCCGGTGATGGCGGTGGTGGGGATCTTCGTCTTCCTGCTGCTGCACCTCACGCCCGGCGACCCCGCCGCCATCATCGCCGGCGACTACGCGAGCCCCGAGGACATCGAGAAGATCCGCGCGCGCCTCGGGCTCGACCAGCCCATCCACGTGCAGTTCCTGCGCTGGGTGGCGCACCTCGCCCAGGGCGACCTCGGGGTCTCCATCTTCTCCAACCTGCCGGTGACGCAGCTCATCGGGCAGCGCCTGGAGCCCACCCTCGCCCTCAGCGTCGCCACCATCTTCCTGTCCATCGTCATCGCCGTGCCCCTCGGCGTGTTCGCGGCGTGGCGCGCCGGGACCTTCCTCGACCGGGCGACGATGGTGTTCGCGGTGCTCGGCTTCTCGGTGCCGATCTTCGTCGTCGGCTACGTGCTCATGTACGTCTTCGCCATCGAGCTGCGCTGGCTCCCCGCCCAGGGCTACAAGCCCATCGCCGACGGGTTCTTGCCGTTCCTGCGCAGCATCGTCCTGCCGAGCCTCGCCCTCGCCACCCTCTACACCGCGCTCATCGCCCGCATCGCGCGCGCGAGCGTGCTCGAGGTGCTGACCGAGGACTACATCCGCACCGCGCGCGCCAAGGGGCTCGGCTCGCCCACGGTGCTGATGCGCCACGCCCTGAAGAACGCCGCCGTGCCCATCGTGACCATCATCGGCATCGGCATCGCGCTGCTCATCGGCGGGGTGGTGGTGACCGAGAGCGTGTTCAACATCCCGGGCCTTGGGCGGCTGACGGTGGACGCGATCCTGCACCGCGACTACCCGGTCATCCAGGCCATCATCCTCGTCTTCTCGGGGGTCTACGTGTTCATCAACCTGCTCGCGGACCTGGCGTACACGCTGTTCGATCCGCGCATCCGGTACTGACGGCCGTGGCCGCCGCACTCGCGGGCGACGCGCTCTCCGCCGCCGGCCAGAGCCAGGGCCGGACGGCGCGCGCGGCGGAGTTCGCGCGCCGCAACCCGACCGTCGTGATCAGCGCGTCGGTGCTGATGCTGATGGTGCTCATGGCGGCCTTCGCGCCCTACCTCGCCTCCGACCCCATGGCCCTCAACCCGGCGGTGCGCCTGAAGCCCCCCTGCATGACCGAGGCGCTCGGGTTCGAGTCGCGCACCCCCTGCCAGGGGTGGTTCGGCACCGACCACCTGGGGCGCGACGTGTACGCGCGCACGGTGTTCGGCGCCCGCATCTCGCTAACCGTGGGGCTCGCGGTCGCCGCCTTCGGCACCGCCGTGGGGCTCTTCATCGGCCTGCTCGCGGGCTACCTGCGCCTGTTCGACGCCATCGTCATGCGCATCATGGACGGGCTGATGGCCATCCCCAGCATCCTGCTCGCGATCGCGCTCATGGCGCTCTTCGGCTCGAGCGTGCAGAACGTCATCATCGCCATCTCGGTGCCCGAGATCCCGCGCGTGGTCCGGCTGGTGCGCGCCGTGGTGCTCACCATCCGCGAGATGCCCTACGTGGAGGCGGCGGTGGCGTCGGGCACGCGCCTGCCCAAGATCCTGTACCGGCACATCCTCCCCAACACCTTCGCGCCGATCCTGGTGCAGGCCACGTACATCTGCGCGGCGGCGGTCATCGTGGAGGCGCTGCTGAGCTTCCTGGGGGCGGGCACCCCGCCGGAGATCCCGAGCTGGGGGAACATGATGGCCGAGGGCCGGGTGTACTTCCAGATCAAGCCCTGGCTCATCCTCTACCCCGGGATCTGCCTCGCGGTCATGGTGCTGTTCGTGAACCTGCTCGGCGACGGGCTGCGCGACACCCTCGACCCGCGCATCGCCCGCCGCATGAAGTAGCGCGGCAGGGGGGCGCTCCCCGTCCGTGTGCTAGTCTCGCCCCGCCTTCCTACCGATCAAGGAGTCAGCATCATGCATGCACGACGACGCATCCGGGCGACGGCATCCACCCTCGCCCTCCTCCTCGGCACGGCGCTCGCGCTCGCCGGCCCGGGCGGCACGGCGCAGGCCCAGAAGGTCCTGCGCATCGTCCCGCACGCGGACTTGAAGAACCTCGACCCCATCTGGACCACCGCGTACATCACCCGCAACCACGGCTACATGGTGTACGACACCCTGTTCGCCGTGGACGAGAACCTCGAGGTGCAGCCGCAGATGGTGGACACCTGGTCGGTGAGCGGCGACGGCCTGGTCTACACCTTCACCCTGCGCGACGGCCTGAGGTGGCACGACGGCGACCCGGTGACGGCCGCGGACTGCGTGGCGTCCATCCGCCGCTGGGGCAAGCGCGACGGCATGGGCCAGAAGCTCATCCAGTTCACCAGGGATCTGGAGGCGGTGAACGACAAGACGTTCACCCTCACCCTCAACGAGCCCTACGGGCTGGTGCTCGCCTCGCTCGGCAAGATCAGCTCCAACACCCCGTTCATGATGAAGAAGGAGCACGCCGAGACCGATGCGTTCGAGCAGGTCCCGGAGGTGGTGGGCTCCGGGCCGTTCCGGTTCGCCAAGGACCTCTGGGTCCCCGGCTCGAAGATCGTGTACCTCAAGAACGAGGACTACGTTCCGCGCAGCGAGCCGGCGAGCGGGGCGGCGGGCGGCAAGGTGGTGAAGGTGGACCGCGTGGAGTGGGTGTACATCCCCGACCCCGCCACCACCATGAACGCCCTGGTGAACGGCGAGGTCGACCTGTGGGAGACCCCGGCCGTGGACATGGTGCCGCTGCTCCAGAACCACGACGGCATCGAGCTCGCGGTCATCGACCCGCTCGGCACCCAGGGCTGGCTGCGCCCGAACCACCTGCACCCGCCGTTCGACAACCCGAAGGCGCGCCAGGCGCTGCTCTACGCGGTGAACCAGGAGGACTACCTGCGCGCCATCGTCGGCGACCCGAGCCTGTACAAGGTCTGCGCCGCGTTCTTCATCTGCGGCACGCCGAACGAGAGCAGTGCGGGGGTGGAGGCGCTCGACACGGTGGACCTCGAGCGGGCGAAGGCGCTGCTGCGCGAGGGCGGCTACCGGGGCGAG
The DNA here is from genome assembly GCA_964608875.1 of uncultured Ectothiorhodospiraceae bacterium. GTDB lineage: Bacteria > Pseudomonadota > Gammaproteobacteria > HK1 > HK1 > JAJDXW01. Next base: position 4,842 of record CAZSPS010000272.1, on the reverse strand, counting down.
AAGATCGTCCTGATGCAGCCCACCGACATCCCGGTGCTCAACAACGCCTCGCTGGTGACGGCGCAGCTGCTGCGCGACCTCGGGATGGACGTCGACGTGCAGGCGATGGACTGGTCCACCCTCACTTCGCGCCGGGCGGAGAAGAAGGCGCCTGCGGACGGCGGGTGGAACGTCTTCCACACCTACACCACGGGGGCGGACGCGACCTCGCCCATCGCCAACATCGGCATCTCCGGCGGGGGCGTCGAGGCGGCGTGGTTCGGGTGGCCGACCGATGCGCGCACGGAGGAGCTCCGCGACGCGTACGCGCGCGAGGCGGACCCGGCGAAGCAGAAGGCGATCATCGACGAGCTGCAGGCGCGGCTGTTCGAGGTGGTGCCCTACGTCAACTACGGGCAGTGGTTCCAGCCCGTGGCGTGGCGCAAGGAGCTCTCCGGGGTGCTGGTCTCGCCGGTGCCGTTCTTCTGGAACATCGACAAGCGCTGAGCCGAGCCGGAAGAAGAGGGAAGAGCAAGGGCAGGAGCCGGCGCCCCGGGCCGCGCGTGCGCACGCGCGGCCCGGGGGTGGGCCGGAGCGGCGGACCCCGCACTTGTACGCCTACATCGTCCATCGCGTGCTCGCGACCGTCCCCGTCATGGCCGTGGTGGGGGTGGCCGTGTTCCTGCTGCTGCACCTCACCCCCGGCGACCCGGCCGCGGTCATCGCCGGGGACTACGCGCAGCCCGAGGACATCGCCCGCATCCGCGCGCAGCTGGGGCTCGACCGCCCCATCCACGTGCAGTTCCTGACCTGGGCCGGATCGGTCCTGTCCGGCGACCTCGGGGTTTCCATCTTCTCCGACCTGCCGGTGACGCACCTCATCGGGCAGCGGCTGGAGCCGACCCTCGCCCTCGCCCTCGCCACGCTCGTGTTCTCCGTGGTGGTCGCCGTGCCGATGGGGATCGTGGCGGCGTGGAAGGCGGGCTCGTGGACCGACCGGCTCATCATGATCTTCGCGGTGCTCGGGTTCTCGGTGCCGGTGTTCGTCATCGGCTACGCCCTGATGTGGGTGTTCTCGCTGCAGCTCGGCTGGTTCCCGGTGCAGGGCTACAAGCCGATCGCGGACGGCTTCTGGCCCTTCCTGCACTCCATCGCGCTGCCCACCCTGGCCCTCGGGGTCATCTACGTGGCGCTGATGGCGCGCATCACGCGCGCGAGCATGCTGGAGACGCTGCAGGAGGACTACATCCGCACGGCCCGCGCCAAGGGGGTGGACAACCGGGCGGTGCTGGTGCGGCACGCGCTGCGCAACGCGGCCGTGCCCATCGTGACCATCATCGGCATCGGGGTCGCGCTGCTCATCGGCGGGGTGGTGGTGACCGAGAGCGTGTTCAACATCCCGGGCCTGGGGCGGCTCACGATCGACGCCGTGCTGCGCCGCGACTACCCGGTGATCCAGGGCGTGATCCTGGTCTTCTCCGCGGCCTACGTGGTGGTGAACCTCCTCATCGACCTGTCCTATACCCTGCTCGACCCGAGGATCCGCTACTGATGGCGGCGCTGGCGATGACGGCGCAGGTCCGGGAGTTCGGCCGCCGCTATCCGACGGCGCTCGCGGGCGGGGCGATCCTGGCGCTGCTCGCCGCCGTCGCGCTCACCGCCCCGCTCATCTCGCCGGACCCGCTGCGGCTGAACCCCATCAACCGGCTGAAGCCGCCGGGCGCGGACTTCTGGTTCGGGGCCGACTTCCTAGGCCGCGACGTGTACGCCCGCACCATCCACGGCTCGCGCATCTCGCTCACGGTGGGGCTCGCGGTCGCCGCGTTCAGCGTCGCGGGCGGACTCCTCTTCGGCCTCCTCGCGGGCTACGTGCGGTGGGTGGACACCGTGGTGATGCGGATCATGGACGGCCTGATGGCGATCCCCGGCGTGCTGCTCGCCATCGCCCTCATCTCGCTCACCGGGGCGGGGGTGGCCAACGTCATCATCGCCATCACCATCCCCGAGGTCCCGCGCGTGGTCCGGCTCGTGCGCGCCGTCGTCCTCTCGCTGCGCGAGCAGCCCTACGTGGAGGCGGCGGTGTCGGTGGGGACCCGGCTGCCCCGGATCCTCGTCCGCCATATCCTGCCCAACACGGTGGCGCCGCTCATCGTGCAGGCGACCTACGTGTGCGCGTCGGCGATCGTCATCGAGGCGATCCTGTCCTTCCTGGGGGCGGGCACGCCGCCCGAGGTCCCGAGCTGGGGGAACATCATGGCCGAGGGCCGCATCTATGTGCAGGTGGCCCCGTGGATGATATTTTTCCCCGGCGTGTTCCTGGCCGTCGCGGTGCTGGCCGTCAACATACTGGGCGACGGGCTCCGCGACTCGCTCGACCCGCGCATCGCCCGCCGGATGTAGCCGCATGAACGACACCCGCAGCGCCGCCGCCGCTCCCGCGTCCTCCGCCGCCCCGGCGCCGTCGGCCGTGCCGCTCCTCGCCATCGACGACCTCCGGGTGCGCTTCCATACGCGCGACGGGATCGTGCGGGCGGTGGAGGGGCTCTCGCTGCACGTCGACCCCGGCGAGACGCTGTCCATCGTCGGCGAGTCGGGCTGCGGCAAGAGCGTCACCGCCATGTCGGTCCTGCGGCTGCTGCCGGTGCCGCCCGCCCGCATCGAGTCCGGCTCGATCCGGTTCGAGGGCGAGGACCTGCTGCAGGCGAGCGAGGAGCGGATGCGCGACGTGCGCGGCAACCGCATCTCCATGGTGTTCCAGGAGCCGATGACCTCGCTCAACCCGGTGATGTCGGCCGGGCGCCAGATCGCGGAGTCGCTGGAGCTGCACCGGGGCCTGTCGGCGCGGGCGGCGAAGGCCGAGGCCGTGGCGATGCTGGACCTGGTGCAGATCCCGGAGCCGCGGCGGCGCGCGGACGAGTACCCGCACCAGATGTCGGGCGGGATGCGCCAGCGGGTGATGATCGCGATGGCCCTCGCCTGCGACCCGTCGCTCCTCATCGCCGACGAGCCGACCACCGCGCTCGACGTGACCATCCAGGCCCAGATCCTGGACCTCATGCTCCAGTTGAAGGAGAAGATCGGCGCCGCCATCGTGTTCATCACCCACGACTTGGGGGTGGTGGCGGAGACCGCGCAGCGGGTGGTGGTGATGTACGCGGGGCGCAAGGTCGAGGAGGCGAGCGCGGACGACCTGTTCGAGCGCCCGCTCCACCCCTATACGCTGGGGCTCATGGGCTCGATCCCGAAGCTCTCGAGCCTCGAGGGGGCGGGCAAGCGGTTGAACGAGATCCCCGGCATCGTGCCGTCGCTGCGCGAGGACATCGCGGGCTGCGCGTTCGCGCCGCGCTGCCCGTTCGCGGTGGAGCGCTGCCGCACCGAGACGCCGCCCCTCGAAGCGCGCGGCGCGGGGCGGCTCGCGGCCTGCTGGGAGTGGGAGCGGGTCGCGGAAGCGGGTGCGGGCGCGGACGCGGGAGGTGTGCGGTGAGTACGATGCGGACGGCGGGCGCGGCGGCGCCGGGTGCGCGCACGGTGCTGGAGGTCCAGGGCCTCAAGAAGCACTTCCCGGTGCACGGCGGGCTCCTGCGCCGCCGGGTCGGCTCGGTGTTCGCGGTGGACGGCATCTCCTTCGAGATCCGCGCCGGCGAGACCCTCGGGCTGGTGGGGGAGAGCGGCTCGGGGAAGTCCACCGCCGGCAAGGCCATCCTGCGGCTCGTCGACCCGACCGCGGGCCGGGTGGCGCTCGACGGCCAGGACGTGACGGCCGCCTCCGCCCAGCAGCTGCGCGCGCTCCGCCGGCAGATGCAGATGGTGTTCCAGGACCCCTATGCATCGCTCAACCCCCGCCTCTCGGCGGAGACCATCGTGGCGGAGCCGCTGCGCAACTACGGCACGCTGCCGAAGGGCCAGGTGCGCGACCGGGTCGCGGCCATCTTCGAGCGGGTGGGCCTCGCCGCCGATGCGATGGTCAAGTACCCGCACGAGTTCTCGGGCGGGCAGCGCCAGCGCCTGGGGGTGGCGCGCGCGCTCGCGCTGGAGCCGGCCCTCATCGTGGCGGACGAGCCGGTGTCCGCCCTCGACGTGTCGGTGCAGGCGCAGGTCCTCAACCTGTTGATGGACCTGCAGCAGGACGCCGAGCTCGCCTTCCTCTTCATCAGCCACGACCTCGCGGTGGTGGAGCACATCAGCCACCGGGTGGCGGTGATGTACCTCGGCAAGATCGTGGAGCTGACGGACCGCCGCACCCTGTTCGAGCAGCCGCTGCATCCGTACACGCAGGCGTTGCTGTCGGCCGCCCCGGTGCCCGACCCGCGCGCGAAGCGCCGGCGCATGATCCTCGAGGGCGACATCCCGAGCCCCATCAACCCGCCCGGAGGGTGCGCGTTCCACACCCGGTGTCCGGTGGCGGAGCCGCGGTGCTCGACGGAGACGCCCCCGATGCAGACCGTCGCGTCCGGCCACGCGGTGGCCTGCCACCTCCACCCGGCTCCGGCCGGCGGGCCGCCGCCGGGCGCCGCACCGTAAGGCGGGCAGGTGGGCCGGCCGGCGGGCGAGCGCGCGGGCAGAGGCGGGGAGAGCGCTTCATGAGCAGGAGCCTTTGCATCGCCGCCGCCCAGATGGGCCCCATCGCCCGCGACGAGCCGCGCGCCTCCGCCGTGCGGCGCATGATGGAGATGATGCGCGAGGCGCATGCGCGCGGCGCCCGGCTCGTCGTGTTCCCCGAGTTGGCGCTCACCACCTTCTTCCCCCGGTGGTGGATGGAGGACGAGGCCGAGCTCGACGCCTTCTACGAGGACGGGCCGCCGGACACCGGGGCGGCGGCCCCGCTGTTCGAGCTGGCGCGCGAGCTGGAGGTCGGCTTCTACC
>CAZSPS010000271.1:0-3581 GCA_964608875.1 uncultured Ectothiorhodospiraceae bacterium | reverse complement strand
TGGCGCCACCCGGAGACCATGCGGGACTTCCTCGACCCCGAGTACTTCCAGCGCATCGCGCGGGTGCTCGAAGCGGGCAAGTTCCACATGGCGTTCTTCGACGACCGGCTGGCCATGCCCGACCGCTACGGCGACGACATGGCCGAAGCGCTCCGCCAGGGCATCCGGGTGGTGAAGCTCGACCTCATCCCCCTGCTCACCGCGATGGGGCTCGCGACCAGCCGCATCGGGCTCGGCGGAACCTACTCCACCACCTACTACGAGCCCTTCCACGTGGCGCGGGTGTTCTCCACCCTGGACCACGTGGTGGGAGGGCGCGCCGCGTGGAACGTGGTGACCTCGCTCAACGATTCGGAGGCGGCCAACTTCGGCCTCGCCGAGCACCCGCCGCACGACCGGCGCTACGACCGCGCGGACGAGTTCATGGAGGTGGTGCTCGGGAACTGGGACGCCTGGGAGGAAGGCGCGGTGCGCTACGAGCGCGACCCCGCCCTGTTCGCCGACCCGGACAAGGTGCACCGCCTGGAGTACCAGGGCGAGTGGTTCCGCACCCGCGGCACGTTCACCGTGCCCCGCACCCCGCAGGGGCGCCCGGTGGTGATCCAGGCCGGCCAGAGCGGGCGCGGGCGGGCGTTCGCGGCGCGCTGGGGCGAGGTGCTGTTCGTGGTGTACCCGAACCTCGAGTTCGGGCGCGGCGTGTACCGCGAGATGAAGGAGGCGATCGCCGCCGAGGGACGGGACCCCGCGCAGGTCGCCATCTGCCCGGCCGTCTACTGCATCGTGGGCGAGACCCGCGCCATGGCCGAGGACAAGGCGGCGCACATCGAGGGGCTCGCGACGGAGCTCGACACCCTGGTGCTGCTGTCCGAGGCGCTCAACTTCGACTTCGCCGCGCACCCTCCGGACGAGCCGCTCACCGCCGCCGAGCTCGAATCGATGACCGGGCTCCAGGCCATCCGCGACCGGGTGGTGCGCCAGGCGGGCGAGCGGCCCACCCCGCGCGACTTCGTGGAGGTGAGCCGGCGCGGCACGGTGCGCGAGATGCCGCTCTTCGTCGGCACCCCCGCGGAGGTCGCGGACGGGCTCGGGGAGTGGTTCGAGAGCGCGTGCGACGGCTTCGTGGTGGCGGCGACCCACATCCCCGGCGCCTACGAGGACTTCGTGCGCCTGGTCGTGCCCGAGCTGCAGCGCCGGGGCGTCTTCCACCGGGACTACGCCGGCGCCACCCTGCGCGAGAACCTGGGCCTCCCCTTCCCCACCCGCGGCGACTGGAAGCGCTGAGCCCGCGCCCGGCGCGCGCCGGCGGCCCGCGTCAGGCGCCGGCGTCCGCCGCCTGCGCCAGCAGGAAGAAGCCGAGCACCAGGGTGAGGAGCAGCGCCAGCAGGACGTTGCGCACCATGACCCCGATGGGCGGGGTCGCCGCCAGCACCCCGCGCGGCCGGAACGGGTGCAGCGCCGCCCGCGCGAGCCGCACGGCCCCGCCGCGCATCCGCGCATCCGCCGCGCGCACCCGCGCCGCCGCCCGCCCGCCCGCGAGCGCCCCGGCGAGCGACCACGCCGCCCGCCGCCACAGCCAGTCGAAGTCCAGGGTGATGGTGAGGGTGCGGCGCATCAGGGGCAGCAGCACGAAGAAGGCGAGGCCCGAGAACAGCAGCAGCTGCAGCATGTCGACGACGTGCCGGGCGGTGTAGGGGACGTACTCCACGGGGTACGGCAACATGCGGTAGAGCGGCTCCGGCCAGCAGCCGATGGCGATGCAGACGGCGGCGAACAGCGCCATGGCCGCGCGCATGTTCCAGGGCGGGTCCGGCGGGCGCAGCCCCGAGTCGCGCCGGAAGAAGACGAACCACGGGAACTTGATGCCCACATGCAGGAACACCCCGGCCGATCCGGCCGTCAGCAGCAGCCACGTCGCGGCCAGCATCTGGTCCGTTGCCGCTTGCGAGATCATGGACTTGCTGATGAAACCCGAGGTCAGGGGAAACGACGAGATGGCGAGCGCCCCCACCATGCCGCACACGGTGGTGAGGGGCATCGTGCGGAAGAGGCCCCCCAAGTCGGTGCACTTGCGCCGGCCCGTCATGTACAGCACCGACCCCGCCGACATCAGCAGCAGCGCCTTGTAGACGATGCTGGTGAAGGCCTGGGCCGCGGCCCCGTTCAGGGCCATCGTGGTGCCGATCCCCACCCCCGTGACCATGAACCCCACCTGGTTCACGATGTTGTAGGCGAGGATGCGCCGCATGTCGTTCTCGAGCAGGGCGTAGACGATCCCGTAGAAGATCATGAAAAGCCCCACGAAGATCAGGATCTCCTGGCCCGGAAAGCCGCGGATGAGGACGTACACCGCCGTCTTGGTGGTGAAGGCGGACAGGAACACCATGCCGCTCCAGGACGCCTCGGGGTAGGCGTCCGCTAGCCACGCCGAGAGCGGCGGCGCGGCCGCGTTCACCAGCACCCCGGCGAGCATCAGCCGGGTGCCCCACGAGTCCGCCGGCAGGGCGCCGTCGAAGGCGGTGGAGCCGCCGGCGCCGAGGTGGAGCAGAATGCCGGACAGCAGGAGCACCCCGCCCAGCAGGTGCACCATGAAGTAGCGGCGGGCGGTGCGGAGCGGGGGTCCGCCGCCGCCGCCCGGCGACGCGATGAGGACGGCGGTGGACGCGAGCGCCATCGTCTCCCAGAAGACGAAGAGGGTGATGAGGTCTCCCGCGAGCACGATGCCCATCGCGCTCCCGGCGTAGACGAAGGCGGCGGCGAGCTCCAGGGTGCGGGTCTGGCGGAGGGCGAAGAGCGCCCCGCCGAAGGCCATGAAGGCGAACACGATGGCGAAGAGCCGGCCGAGCGCGTCCACCCGCACCGGGGTCACCCGGTACCCGTAGGCATCCCAGACGAGGAGCGCGCCCTCCGGGGCGTTCCACACGAGCGCGAGCACGATCGGGGGGAGGCCGAGCAGCAGCGCGCGCCGCACCGCCCGCCCCACCGGGAGCGCGAGGGCGAGCCCCCCGAAGACGAGCAGCAGGCCCGGAGGAAAGGAGAACGGGAGGCCGGTCGCGAGGCCGGACGTCACGGCCGCCCTCCCTGCCCGCGCCCGCTCCCGCCGGGGGCGTCCGGCGCGCCGTCCCCGTCTTCGTCCGCATCCGCGTAATAGCCATCCGGGCGCTTCAAGAAGAGGCCGATCCCCTTGGCGGCGAGCGCCATGACGACGCAGGTTCCGAACCCGTACCAGGCGTAGAAGCCGAACGTCCCCTTCACCCCGAAGCCGGCGTGGCCCTGCACGAAGAGGTCGGCGGCGGCGAGGATCGCCAGCACGGCTGCGAACCCGATCCATAGCCCGCGCACGGTCTGCGGGCGCAGCAACCGGTGCGGGCGCTCCGCAGAGGCCGGCGAAGCCCGCCCGGCAGGCATCAGGAGGCGGCCTTCAGGTCCGCGCGCACCCCGCCGCTCGCGGCGAGCAGCTCCGGGGGCGCGATCTCGAACACGCTGAAGGGGCTCCCGGCCGCCGCCCACACCCGCTCGAAGGCGAACAGGTCCTCGTCGATCCAGGTCGGCAGCGGCTCGGGGTGTCCGAGCGGCGGCACCCC
>CAZSPS010000270.1:0-13150 GCA_964608875.1 uncultured Ectothiorhodospiraceae bacterium | reverse complement strand
CGGCGCCCGGCACGATCCGGAACAGGTGCACGCGGCGCTGGTCGGCCCTCACCACCGCGATCCGCAGGCCCTCCAGGGTCACCTCCTCCCCGCTCTCCGGGAGCCGCCCGAACGCCTTCACGACCACCCCGCCGACCGTATCGAACTCGTCCTCGTCGAACCCCACCCGGAACTGCTCGTTGAAGTCCTCCACCGGGGTCAGGGCCTTGACGATGAACTCGCCGGGCTTCACCTGCCGGATGAAGCGCTCCTCGTCGATGTCGTGCTCGTCGTCGATCTCGCCCACGATCTGCTCGAGCACGTCCTCGATCGTGACGAGCCCCGCCACCCCGCCCCACTCGTCCACCACGATGGCCATGTGGTTGCGGCTCATGCGGAACTCGCGGAGCAGGACGTTGAGCCGCTTGCTCTCCGGGACGAACACGGCCGGGCGCATCGCGTCGCGCAGGTCGAACCCCCGCTCGCGCCCGCCGGACGCGAAATACCCCAGCAGGTCCTTGGCGAGCAGGATGCCTTCCACCTCGTCGCGGCTGTCGCCGATCACCGGGAAGCGCGAATGGCCCGACTCGACCACGGTGGCGATGAACTCCTCCGGCGCCTTGTCGCGCTCCACCACCACCATGCCCGCGCTCGGGATCATGATGTCGCGCACCTGGAGGTCCGCCACCGCGAGGGCGCCCTCGAGCATGCCGAGCGTGTCGGCGTTGAGCACCCCGCGCCGCTCGGCGTGCCGCAGCACCCCCACCACCGCCGCCCGGTCCTTGGGGAGCGGGGACGCGCGGAGCGCGCGCGCCAGCAAACGGGCCCACCGGGACCCGCCGTTGCCCGTGGACCCCGGCTCACTCCCGTTCACCGCCAACCTCCTGCGCATACGGATCGGGGACCGCCATCTCCGCCAGCACGCGCCGCTCGAGCCCCTCCATGCGCCGCGCCGCCGCCGGGGTGTCGTGGTCGAAGCCGAGCAGGTGCAGGACGCCGTGCACCACGAGATGCGCCCAGTGGTCGCCCGCCGGCTTGCCCTGCGCGCGCGCCTCGCGGTTCACGACCGGCGCGCACAGCACCACGTCCCCCAGCAGCGCGCTCGCGGGCGCGCCGGGCGGGGTCTCGAACGGGAACGACAGTACGTTGGTCGGGCGCGGGACGCCGCGGAAGCGCTCGTTCAGGCGCCGGCCCTCCTCGCGCCCGACGATCCGCACCGTGATGCCGGGTTCCGGCGGTTCGAACGGCTCCGACGCGCCCGCTTCCGCCGCCGTCCCCGCGCGCACGGCCGGCGGCCCCGCCTCCGCTCCTCCCGCCACGCCCGCGCCCCCCGGCGCCGGCGCCGCCGCCGCTGCCGTCCCCGGCCGCGCGCCGGCGGAGCGCTGCCGCACGCCGCCCGCGACGGCGCCGCCCACCCAGCGCTCCACCGCGGGCCGGGACGGAAGGAAGCGCGCGCGCGAGGCGTACTGCACCTGCACATGCGCCCCCGGACGTGCCGCCGCCGCTGCCGCTCTCGTTCCCGCCGCCGCCGCTGCCGCCGCCATCGCTACCGCCGCCCCTGCCCGGACTCGTCCCGGGCCTCCTCCGCCGCCTCGTAGGCGTCCAGGATCTGCGCCACCAGGCGGTGCCGCACCACGTCGCGCGAGGTGAAGCGGACGAACGCCACCTCCTCCACCGCGCGCAGCACCTCCTGCACCTGCACCAGGCCCGAGGTCTGCCCGCGGGGCAGGTCGATCTGGGTCACGTCGCCGGTGATCACCGCCCTCGACCCGAAGCCGATGCGGGTGAGGAACATCTTCATCTGCTCGCCGGTGGTGTTCTGCGCCTCGTCGAGGATGATGAACGATTCGTTCAGGGTGCGCCCGCGCATGTAGGCGAGGGGCGCGATCTCGATGGAGCCGCGCTCGATGAGCCGGCCCACCCGCTCGAAGCCCAGCATCTCGTAGAGTGCGTCGTAGAGGGGGCGGAGGTAGGGATCGACCTTCTGCGCCAGGTCGCCGGGCAGGAAGCCGAGCCGCTCGCCCGCTTCCACCGCGGGGCGCACCAGCACCAGCCGGCGCACCCGCTCGCTCTCCAACGCCTCCACCGCGCACGCCACCGCGAGGTAGGTCTTGCCGGTGCCCGCGGGGCCGATGCCGAAGCTCACGTCGCGCTCGCGGATGGCTTCGACGTAGCGGCGCTGGCGCCGGCCGCGCGTGCGGATGCGGCTGCGCCGGGTGCCGATGTCGATGGCCCCCGGCCTGCCCGCGTCCTCCTCCCCGGCGCCGGCGTCCGCGGCCGGCCGCTCCGGCGCCGCGGCGCCCGGCTCCTCGTTCGCCCCGTCCGCTCCGGCCCCCCCGGCGCCCTCGGCCGCAGCCGCCGCAGGCTGCCCTTGCACGGGTGCGCCGTCCGCGCCGTCCGCGTCGTCGGCCTCGGTCTCGCGCAGGTACAGGTGCACGGCGCCGGCGCTCAACGACTCGTGCTCGGTCGCCGAGTAGAGCTGGCGCAGGACGCGCCCCGCCGCGCGCGCGCGCTTGCCGCGCACCTGGAAGCGGTTCCCGCGGCTGTCGATGCGCACGTCGAGGGAGCGTTCGAGCTGGCGCAGGTGCTCGTCGAACGGCCCGCAGAGGTTCGCGAGCCGGACGTTGTCCGCGGGGTCGAGATCGAACCGGCAGACGTGGGCGGGGTCGGGGGAGGGGTCTTGATCGCTCAAGCGAGTCGACCCGTGCGGCCGGAACCGGGAACGGCGGCGGCAGGCGCGGCGGCGGCGAGGGTTTCCACCGGCGCCGCCGTCATGCCGCCGCGCGCCCGCGCCGCGCGCGCCGGCTCCGGCGTGCCGCGCAGCGAGTTGGGCAGGGCTTCGTCGATGCGCACCGTCACGAAGCGCCCGGCCAGCAGCCCGCCGCCGCCGCCCTGCGGCGCCGCGAAGTTCACCACCCGGTTGTTGCCCGTGCGCCCCGCCAGCATGGACGGGTCCTTCTTCGACGGCCCCTCCACCAGCACCCGCTCCACTGTGCCGACCATGCGCGCCGCGTGGCGCGCGGCGTGGGCGGCGAGGCGCGCCTGCAGCTCCGCCAGGCGCGCCTTCTTCTCCGCCATCGGCACGTCGTCCGGCAGGCTCGCGGCCGGGGTGCCGGGCCGTCGGCTGTAGATGAAGCTGAAGGAGGTGTCGAAGCCGATCTCGTCCACCAGGGCCAGGGTGGCCGCGAAGTCCGCATCGCTCTCCCCCGGGAAGCCGACGATGAAGTCCGAAGAGATGGAGATGCCGGGCCGGTGCGCGCGCAGCCGGGCGACGGTCTCGCGGTACCGGTCCACCCGCGGCGGGCGGTTCATGAGCTTCAGCACCCGCTCGCTCCCCGACTGCACCGGCAGGTGGAGGTGGCTCGCCAGCTCCGGCACGTCGCGGTACGCGTCCACCAGGGCGGGGGTCATCTGCGAGGGATGGGACGTGGTGTAGCGGATGCGGCCGATGCCCTCGATCTCCGCCGCCGCCGCGATCAGGCGGGCGAGGCTCGCGGGCCGCCCGCCGCCCGCCACCGCCCCCCGGTACGCGTTCACGTTCTGCCCGAGGAACGTCACCTCGCGCACCCCGCGCCGGGCGAGCCCCCGCACCTCGCCCAGGACCTCCTCGAAGCCGCGGCTGAACTCCTCGCCCCGCGTATACGGCACGATGCAGAACGAGCAATACTTGCTGCACCCCTCCATCACCGACACCCAGGCGGTGGGGCCGCGCACCCCCGGCTCGGGCAGGCGGTCGAACTTCTCGAACTCCGGGAAGCTCACGTCCACCCGCGGCGCGCGCGCGCGCAGCACGTCGTCCAGCATCCCCGGCACCCGCTGCAGGGTCTGGGGGCCGTACACGATGTCCACGCAGGGCGCGCGGGCGCGGATCGCCTCCCCCTCCCGGCTCGCCACGCATCCTCCGACCCCGATCACGAGCTCCGGGCGGCGGCGCTTCAGGGCGCGCCAGCGCCCGAGCTCGGAGAACACCTTCTCCTCGGCCTTCTCGCGCACCGAGCAGGTGTTGACGAGCAGCACGTCCGCCTCTTCGGGCCGCTCGGCGAGCTCGAGCCCGTGCGAGTGCGCGAGCGCGTCCGCGGTGCGCGCGGAGTCGTACTCGTTCATCTGGCAGCCGAAGGTGCGGATGAAGAGCTTGCGGGGGGCGGCGCTCATGGGCATCAGGCGCCGCCGCCGCCTTCGGCCTTCGAGCCGCCGAGGCACGGCGGCGACCCGGGGGACGCGCCCGCGCTCTCGAACCACTCGTCCGGGGTCACCGCGTGGATGGCGAGCGCGTGCACCGGGCCCGCCAACTCTTCGGAAAGCGCACGGTTCACCAGGCGGTGGCGGCCGAGCGCGCGCTCGCCATCGAACCGGTGCGAGGCGATGACGAGCTTGAAGTGCGACTCCGAGCCGGGCGGCACGGCGTGGAGATGGCTCTCGTTGGCGACCTCCAGGTGCACGGGGTCGAAGGCGCCGGTCAGCTTGGCGCGTATGGCGGCTTCCACGCGACTCATCGCGGCGGCTCTCTCCTTCCTCCCGCACGGGCCGGCCGCGCCGGCCCCTTCGCGGGCCATTGTCTCACTTCCACGCGAACACCGGTTGCTCGTAGTGCGCCACCCGGGTCGCGCGCTCCATCAGCAGCCACTCGCGCGCCTGGAAGATGACGGCCGCGGTGGGGGCGAAGATGCGCCCGCCGAGCAGCCCCACCGACAGCACCGGGCGGTCGCTCTCCGGGATGGCGGTGGTGGCCGCGAGGTCCGGGGCGAGGAGCCGCCCGAGCGGCACCAGGTGCACCCGCGCCACCTCGTTGGGGTCGGGCGCGAGCGCGGGGTCGCGCGGGCCCCAGCACACGACCGGGGTGATGACGTAGCCCGAGCGGGTGGTGTAGTCGTCGAGCACCCCCAGCACGTCGTCCGCGCCGACGGCGAGCCCGACCTCCTCGCGCAGCTCGCGCCGGGCCGTGTCCGCGAGCGTCTCGCCGTCGTCGCAGCGCCCGCCCGGGATCGCCCACTGCCCGCCGTGGCGCCGCAGGCCCGAGGCCCGCCGGGTCAGCACGAAGCACGCCTCGCCCGCCTCGTCCCCCACGACGACGAAGGCCACCGCCGCGCGCTGCATCGCACCGCCGCCGCCGGCGCCGCCGCCGCTCCCGCCCTCCCCGGCGGGCGCGCGGCGCGGCTCGACGCGCGCGAGCCGGCGTTCGATGCGCGCGCGCAGGGCGGGGTCGAACGGGACCGAGTCGGTGTCCGGTTGCATGGCGCCGGACTCTATCACGGGCGGGCGCGGAGGCCGCGCCCCGGCCCGCCCCCCGCGCGCGGCGCGGGCAGGCATGGCGCGCCCCCGCCGGGTGGGATAGAATCGCGCGCCCTCACACACCCGGCGCGCCACGCGCGAGGCATCGGCCATGAAACCGGACATCCATCCCCGGTACGAAGAGATCACCGTCACCTGCGTGTGCGGCAACACGTTCAAGACGCGGTCCACGCACGAGGGCGACCTCCACGTCGAGGTCTGCTCGGAGTGCCATCCGTTCTACACCGGCCAGCAGAAGATCGTGGACACCGCCGGGCGCGTGGAGAAGTTCCGCCGCCGCTACGGCGCGCGCTAGCCGCCCCTCCTCCTCCCGCCCGCCGCCGGCGGCGGCGCTCCGGACGGCGCCCGGCGGGGCGCCCAGTTCCGGGCGGTTCTTGATTCAACCCATGACCTCCGGCCCCTAACTTCCTGTCCCTTGGGCAAACTGTGGAGCTATCCACAACGTCTGTGGATAACTCTGTGGGCAACGGAGCCGAAACCGGCAAAAGTCCGCACGGTTCAAAGCGCTCTTCGCCACCTGTCAAAATTCCACCAATCCTTTTTTGTCCTTGTAAAACATATAGTTGTCGATTCATGAACGGGACGGGAGCGGGAAGCGCCCGCGCTCCGGAGGGACGATGCGGCCGCGCACGGCGGCAAGTGCATAACTCACGGCGTAAGCCATTGATTGACAATGTTTCGGGGCCCAGTCCTACAAAGGTCGAGCCGCAGTCCTACAAGTGGGTAGGGCGGAGGACTACGCCCGCCGCCCGCTACGGACCCGGACTCCAGGGCAGGCGGTCGAGGTCCACGTTGCCGCCGCTCAGCACCACGCCGACCCGCCGGCAGCCGGGCGGCGGCCCGTGCTCCATGAGGGCCGCGAGCGGCACCGCGCCGGACGGCTCCACCACCAGCTTCGCCCGCTCCCAAAGGAGCCGCATCGCCGCCGCGATGGCGTCCTCGGAGACGGTGAAGATGTCTTCGACGTAACGCCGGACGATCTCGAAGTTGCGCGTCCCGAGCGTGGCGCGGAGCCCGTCGGCCATGGTGCGGGGCGCCTCCATGGGCAGGATGCGCCCGGCGCGGAACGAGCGCGCGGCGTCGTCCGCGCCGAGGGGCTCGGCCCCGTACACCCGGCAGCCGTGGCGGGCGCCGGCGAGAGCGGCGCCGCTCAACAGCCCGCCCCCGCCGACCGGCGCGAGCAGCGCGTCGAGCGGGCCGGAGAGCGGCTCGCACCACTCGGCGGCGGCGCCCGGCCCCGCAGCCAGCAGCTCGCACGCCGCCGTGCCCTGCCCCGCGATCACGCGCGCGTCGTCGTAGGGGTGGACCACGTGCGGCCCGGCGCCGCCGCCGCCGCCGTCCGCCCCGCCCGCGGCGATGCCGCGCAAGGCCGCCTCGCGCGCCGCCAGCGCCGGCTCGCACTCCACGACCCGCGCGCCGAACGCCTCCACCGCGCGCCGCTTGATGCGCGCCGCGCCCGCCGGCATGACCACGGTGGCGGGGATCGAGCGAAGGCTCGCCGCGAGGGCCAGGGCCGCGCCGTGGTTGCCGGAGGAGTGGGTGCACACGCCGCCCGCCGCGGCCTCCTCCGGCAGGGAGAACACGGCGTTGCACGCGCCCCGGAACTTGAACGACCCCGTGCGCTGGAGGTTCTCGCACTTGAAGGCAACCTCCGCCCCCACGACCCGGTCGATGCCGCGGCTCGTCACCACCGGGGTGCGGCGCGCGTGCGCCCCGATGCGCCGCGCCGCGTCCTCGAGGTCGGCGTAGGCCGGCACGTCCGGCGGCGCCGGCGCCGGCGGCGCTTCGGACTTCGACCCGGCCCGGCCGCCGCCGCCGCCCGTCACGGCCCGTCCTCCGTCAACTGCGCGGTGCGCGGCCAGGCGCGCAGGACCGACTGCGCCAGGATGGCGAGGGGGATGGCGAAGAAGATCCCCCACACCCCCCAGAGGCCGCCGAAGATCAGCACCGCGGCGATGATGGCGATGGGGTGCAGGTTCACCACCTCGGAGAACAGCAGCGGCACCAGCACGTTGCCGTCCAGGGCCTGGATCACGGCGTAGGCGGTCAGCAGCCAGATGAACTCCGAGCCGAACCCCCACTGCAGGTAGGCGACCGCAGCCACCGGGAAGGTGACCGCGATCGCCCCGACGTAGGGGACCAGAACCGAGATGCCGACGAGGAACGAGAGCAGCACCGCGTAGTCGAGCCCGAAGGCGGCGAACGCGAGGTAGGTGGCGAGCCACACGACGCAGATCTCCACGATCTTCCCCCGCACGTAGTTCCCGAGCTGGAGGTTCACGTCCTCCCACACGTGGGCCAGGATGCGGTGGTCGCGCGGCAGGTGGCGCTGCAGCCAGTCGATGAGCTTCGCCTTGTCCTTGAGCATGAAGAACACGAGCAGCGGCATGAGCACGAGGTAGACGCCGAGGGTGATGACCCCGACCACGGACGAGAGCGAGGCGGTGACCGCCTGGCGTCCGAGGGCCACGACCTCGGCGCCGATGGTGGCGGCGATCTCGTTCGCCTGCGCCTCGGAGAGGAAGTCCGGATAGCGCTGCGGCAACCGCAGCAGGGCCTCGCGCAACTCGCCGGCCATGGCCGGCAGCTGGCCCGCGAGCTCCGTCGCCTGCTGCGACATGAGCGGCCCCAGGGCCAGCACC
This sequence comes from uncultured Ectothiorhodospiraceae bacterium, assembly GCA_964608875.1. GTDB lineage: Bacteria > Pseudomonadota > Gammaproteobacteria > HK1 > HK1 > JAJDXW01. Next base: position 5,240 of record CAZSPS010000270.1, on the reverse strand, counting down.
AGGAAGGCGAGCAGCGCGAGGAAGGCGATGAACACCAGGAACACCGCGGCCTGGCGCGGGACGCGGGTGCGGGCGAGCGGGGTCGCGAGCCCGTCGAGCAGGTAGGCGATGACCACGCTCGCGATGATCGGGGCGACCATGTTCCCGATCCACACCACGGCGCCGAACCCGAGCACGAGGGTGAGGACGAGGATGACGATCTGGGGGTTCGCGAGCCACAGCCGGAACCGGTCGGTGACAACGTTCCTGCGCCGCAGCTCCGCGATGCGGCGCTGCTCCGCGATGCGCTGCTCGAGCTCGCTCTTGCCGTCGGTGCTCATGGGCCGTAAGTCTCGCACGCGCGCGCGCCGCACGCCGCCGGCCGCGGGCGCCGGCTCACAGGAGGAGGTCCAGCTGCCGGGAGGCCGGCTCCGGCGCCGCGCCCTCCGCGCCGCCGCCGCGCGCCCCGCCCCCGCCCTCGCCGGGCGGCGGCGGCGCCGGCGGCCGGAAGCGCCCGGCATCGAGCGCCGGCGCGCCCGCGAACCCCAACCGCTCCCGGCAGCGCTCGAAGCGCCGCGCGATGAGCCCGGCGTAGGGGCCGGTGCCGCGCATGCGCACCCCGAACCCGCTCCGGTAGTCGCGCCCGCCCGAGCACTGGCGGACCAGGGAGCGGACCTTGCCCGCGCGCAGCGGGTAGTGGGCGTCGAGCCACTCGTAGAACATGCCCGCCACCTCGAGCGGCAGCCGCAGCATGACGTAGCCCGCATCGCACGCGCCCGCCTCCCAGGCCGCGCGCAGCACGCCCTCGATGCCGTCGTCCGTCAAGCCGGGGACGACCGGCGCCACCATCACCGACACCGGCACCCCCGCGCCGCGGAGCCGCTCCACCGCCGCCAGCCGCTGCCGCGGCCCCGCCGCCCGCGGCTCCATGCGGCGCGCCAGCTCCTCGTCCAGGGTGGCGATGGAGATCGCCACCCGCACCAGGGACTCGCGGGCCATGGCGGCCAGCAGGTCGGCGTCGCGCTCGACCAGCACCGACTTGGTGACGATGGTGGCGGGATGCCGGCATTCGTGCAGCAGCTCGAGGATGCCGCGCGTGATCCCGTAGCGGCGCTCGACCGGCTGGTACGGGTCGGTGTTGGCCCCGAGCGCGATGGGCGCGCAGCGGTAGCGGGCGGCGCCGAGCTCGCGCCGCAGCAGGGCCACCGTGTCCGGCTTGTAGAACAGCCTGGTCTCGAAGTCGCGCCCCGGCGACAGCCCGAGCCAGGCGTGGGTGGGGCGCGCGTAGCAGTAGATGCAGCCGTGCTCGCAACCGCGGTAGGGGTTGATGGAGCGGTCGAAGGGGATGTCGGGCGAATCGTTGCGCGCGAGGATGGTGCGGCTCTTGTCCACCTGCACCGTGGTGCGCTCGCGGCCGAGGCGCTCGAGCGACTCGTCGAGCGAGCCCCAGCCGTCGTCGACCCCCGCGCGCGACCAGTCCTCGTAGCGCCCGCTCCGGTTCGAGAGCGCGCCCCGGCCCTTGACCACGGCCGCCTGCGGCGCAGCCGCCTCCTCGCCCGCCGGCGCATGGAAGCGGGCGCGGGGCCGGGGGGTGCGCTCGCGCGTCATGCGATGGCCCGCACTTCCCCGCCGTCCGTCCCGACCAGCAGCACGTCCGCCCGGCGGCGCGCGAAGAGGCCGTTGGTCACCACCCCCACGATGCCGTCGATGTCGCTTTCCAGGCGCGCCGGGTCGACCGCGTCGAGGCCGTGCGCGTCGAGGATGGGGTTGCCCTCGTCGGTCACGAAGCCCTCGCGCCAGAACGGGTTGCCGCCGAGCGCGACCAGGCGCCGGGCGACGTACCCGCGCGCCATGGGCACGACCTCCACCGGCACCGGGAAGACCGCGCCCAGGACGTCCACGAGCTTGGAGTCGTCCACGATGCACACGAAGCGGGCGGCCACGGCGGCCAGGATCTTCTCGCGCGTGAGCGCGCCGCCGCCGCCCTTGACGAGCTGGCGGTGGCGCGTGCATTCGTCCGCGCCGTCCACGTACACCGGCACCTCGTCCACCGCGTTCAGGTCGAGGACCCGGATGCCGTGCTCGCGAAGGCGCGCCGCCGTGGCCTCGGAGCTGGCGACGGCGCCGTCGATGCGGCCCCGCACGCGGGCGAGGGCGTCGATGAAGCGCTCCGCCGTGGAGCCGGTGCCGACGCCGACGACCGCGCCGGCCTCGACGTACTCGAGCGCCGCCTCCGCCGCCAGCCGCTTCTTCCCGTCCGTGTCCATGCGCCCGCCCCTCAGCCCTCAGCGGCCCGCCCGCGCCGCCCGTCCCGTGCGGGCGCACGCGAGTGGCGTATCATGCCCGCCCCCGTCCGCCCGCGCCAACCCGTACCGTGTCCTCCACCGAATACCTCGAACGCATCCTCAGGGCGCGCGTCTACGAGCTGGTCTCGGAGACCCCGCTCTCCGAGATGCCCCTCCTCTCCGAACGCACCGGGAACCGCGTGCTGCTCAAGCGCGAGGACCTGCACCCGGTGTTCTCGTTCAAGGCGCGCGGCGCGTACAACAAGCTGGCGGCGCTGGACGAGGCGGAGCGCGCGCGCGGCGTGGTCGCCGCCTCGGCCGGCAACCACGCCCAGGGGGTGGCGCTCGCGGCGCGCCGCCTCGGCATCGAGGCGTCGATCACGATGCCCGAGACCACCCCCCCCATCAAGGTGGACGCGGTGCGCCGGCTCGAAGCGCGGGTGGAGCTGCACGGCGTCTCCTTCGAGGACGCGAACCGGCGCGCGCACGAGCTGGCCGCCTGCACCGGCGCGGTCTACGTCCATCCCTTCGACGACCCGGACGTGATCGCGGGGCAGGGCACGGTGGGGCTCGAGATCATGCGCGCCGTGCCGCGCCCGCCGCACGCCGTCTTCGTGCCGGTCGGCGGCGGCGGGCTCATCGCCGGCATCGGCGCCTACGTCAAGGCGTTGTGGCCGCAGGTGCGGATCGTGGGGGTGGAGCCGGAGGAGTCGGCGTCGATGCACGCCGCGCTGGCGGCGGGCCGCCCGGTGCGCCTGGAGCGGGTGGGGCTGTTCGCGGACGGGGTGGCGGTGCGCCAGGTGGGGGAGGAGACCCTGCGCCTCGCCCGGCGGTACGTGGACGAGGTGGTGCTGGCCGGCACCGACGAGACGTGCGCCGCGATCCGCGACATCTTCCACAACACGCGCACCATCGCCGAGCCTGCGGGGGCGCTCGCGGTCGCGGGCCTCAAGCGCTACGTGGAGCGCGAGGGCATCGCGGACCAGCTGCTGGTGGCGGTGAACAGCGGCGCCAACGTCAACTTCGACCGCCTGCGCCACATCGCCGAGCGGGCGGAGGTGGGCGAGCAGCGCGAGATGCTGCTCGCGGTCACCATCCCCGAGCGCGCGGGCAGCCTGCTCGAGTTCTGCCGCTGCATCGGCGAGCGCGCCGTGACGGAGTTCAACTACCGCTACGCCGGAGGGCTTCAGGACGCCAACATCTTCCTCGGGCTCGAGGCCTCCGGCGGCGCCCGCGACCGCGCCGACACGGCCGCCGCCCTCGCCGCGCGCGGCTATCCGGTCATCGACCTCAGCGACGACGAGATGGCGAAGCTGCACGTGCGGCACATGGTGGGGGGGCGCGCCGAGGCGGCCGACGAGCGCCTGTTCCGGTTCGAGTTCCCGGAGCGCCCGGGCGCCCTGCTCGGCTTCCTCGCCGGCATGGGCGAGCGCTGGAACATCAGCCTCTTCCACTACCGCAACCACGGCTCCGCCTACGGGCGGGTGCTGATGGGGATCCAGGTGCCGCCGGACGACGACGCGGAGTTCGAGCGCTTCCTCGGCGAGGCGGGCTTCCGCTGGCGCGAGGAGACCCGCAACGCGGCGTACCGCGTGTTCCTGCGCTAGCCGCCGGCGGCGCACCGCTATTCCAGGGACAGGATGAAACTCCACTCCTCCTCGGACACCGGCATCACGGAGAGCCGGTTGCCGCGCCGCACCAGGGCGAGCCCCGCCAGCTCCGGCCGGCCCCGCAGCTCGGCCAGCGCGACGGTGCGCCGCAGCTTGCGCCGGAAGCGCACGTCCACCAGGAACCAGCGCGGGTTCGCGGGGTCGCTCGCGGGGTCGAAGTGGTGGTCGGCCGGATCGAAGGCGGTGGGGTCCGGGTAGCCGGCCGTCGCGATCTCCATGATGCCGACGATGCCCGGGACCTCGCAGTTCGAGTGGTAGAAGAACGCCTCGTCCCCGGGCCGCATCCGGTCGCGCATCATGTTGCGCGCCTGGTAGTTCCGGACCCCGTCCCAGGGCTCGGTGCGGCGCGCCGCCAAGTCGTCGATGCCGAACTCGGACGGCTCGGACTTCATCAACCAACGGGCCATGGTGCCCCTCGCCGCAATGGAAATGCGCCGACCGCTGGCGCCGTGGCGGGAGCTGCGCGTCTGAACCCAATGGTTCAGGACGGGGCGTGGATCGGAGCTTCAGGCTTCCCGCCGCGAGGCGGGCCTGCGCAACGGCTCCGAGAGCCTGCCCCGAAGCGTCCACGCTATCGGTTCAAGACACTGTCGTCCGCTCACGGGCGCCGCAGAAGGCGCGGGCTCAGTCTACCGGGGATGAAGGCGCCCGTCGAGCGAAGGACGAGGCGAGCTTGGAGGCGATGCGGTGGATGTCGTCGGTCAGCTCGGCCTCGAGCGTCTCCTTCTCCCGGCGCAGCTTGAGGTACTCGAACGCGATGTTGAGCGCGGTCATGACCGTCACCCGGTCCTGGCTCAGGGAGCGTCCGCTCGAGCGCGCCTCGGCCATCTTGCTCGAGAGGTAGCGCGCCGACTCCTGCAGCGCGTCCTCCTCGTCGGCGGGACAGCGCACGGAGTACTCCTTGTCGAGGATGCGGATCGTGGTGGAGATGGGCTCGGCGGCCATCTAGGGGTTCTCCATCGCCTTGAGGCGGGCGATCATCGTCTCCACCCGCGAGCGCACCAGCTCGGAGCGCTCGGTCAGGCGGGCGCACTCCGCGGACAGCGAGGCCTGGCGCTTCTTGAGCGCGCGGTTCTCCTCGCGCAGCGCGTCGCATTCGGCGATGAGGTCGTCGACCTGCGCTTCGACGCCCCTGAGCCCGGCCCCCGCGCCCGCGCCGTCCTCCGGCGCCGGCGCATCGGGCGCGGCGGACCCGCCCGCCGCCGGCGCGTCCGGTTCCTCCGCCATGGATCCGGTCCCAGGTTCGAGGCCCATGACGCGACTATAGAAGCGGCCCCGGCGCCCGGTCAATGCCCCCGCCCGCGTC
>CAZSPS010000269.1:0-2014 GCA_964608875.1 uncultured Ectothiorhodospiraceae bacterium | reverse complement strand
CGGTGCGGTTCCACTCGGCGTACTCGCGGCGCGCGCGCTCGGTCCAGGCGGGGTCCGCGGTCCAGCCGGGGTCGAGGGCCGCGTCCAGCTCCGCGATGCCCTCGCGCGCGTCCCCGGTCACGGGCGCGGCGCGGTGCTTCACGGCGTCGAAGCGTGCGGCGTTGACGGCGACGAAGCGGGCGTGCGGCGAGAACGCGCTCCACGAGCCGGTGGTGAAGTCCTGCAGGCGGGTGCCGACGGCGACCACCACGTCCGCCTCGGCCGCGAGCGCGTTGGCGGAGGCGGCGCCGATGACCCCGAGCGGGCCGGCGTTGGCCGGGTCGTCGTGCACGAGGCAGCCGCGCCCGGCCACCGTCTCCGCGACCGGGACGCCGCGGCGGGCGGCGAAGGCGGCGAGCGCGGCTTCGGCGAGCGAGTACCGCACCCCGCCGCCGGCGATGAGGAGGGGGCGGCGGGCAGCGCCGAGGAGGGCCGCCGCCGCCGCCACCTGGCCGCGGTCGGGGCGCGGGCGCGGGACGGCGTGCAGCGTCGGCTCGAAGAATGCGGCGGGGTAGTCGCACGCCAACTCCTGCGTGTCCTGGCAGAGCCCGATGAAGGCCGGGCCGCAGTCGCCGGGGTCGAGCATGGTGGCGACGGCCTGGGGCAGGGAGGAGACGATCTGCTCGGGGTGGACGATGCGGTCCCAGTAGCGGGAGACGGCGCGGAAGGCGTCGTTGACGGAGGTGGAGGGCGCGTCGAAGTGCTCGACCTGCTGCAGCACCGGGTCGGGGCGGCGGTTGGCGAACACGTCGCCGGAGAGGATGAGCAGGGGCAGGCGGTTGGCGTGGCCGACGGCGGCGGCGGTCACCATGTTGGTGGCGCCGGGGCCGATGGAGGAGGTGGCGGCCATGATCCGGCGGCGGCGGTGGGCGCGGGTGAAGCCGAGGGCGGCGAGCGCCATCGACTGCTCGTTCTGCCCGCGCCAGGTGGGGAGCTCGTCGCGCACCTCGGCCAGCGCCTCGGCGAGGCAGGTGACGTTGCCGTGCCCGAAGATCGCGAACACGCCGGGGAAGAGCCGTTCCCGGCCGGGGCTTGCGGCGCCACCGCTCCCGCTTGCGCTCCCGCTCCCGCCCTCGTCCCCGGTCTCCACGTACTGGTTGCACAGGTAGCGCACGAGCGCCTGCGCCATGGTGAGCCGCACCGTCCCGTTCACCGCCATCGCCGTTCCTCCCCCGTCTTCCTCTCGTTCCAGCTCCGGGTCAAGGCGCGGGACGGCGGCGGAGGAACGAGACCCCGCGCATGGTCATGACCGTCTCGTCCCGCTGGTTCAACGCTTCCCATTCCATGTGCACGATGCCGCGGCTCGGGTCCGAGCGCGACACGCGCCGGTCCGTCACCCGCACGACCACGCGCACGGTGTCGCCGGGGCGCACCGGCCGCGGCCAGCGCACCTCGTCCACCCCGGGCGAACCGAGGCTCGCGCCGGGCGCGAAGGGGGCGGTGTCCATGAACAGGCGAAATGCGGTGCTGGTGGTCTGCCAACCGCTCGCGATGAGGCCGCCGTAGGGCGAGCGCCCGGCCGCGTCCTTGTCCATGTGGAAGGCCTGCGGGTCGAAGCGCAGCGCCCAGTCCACGATCTCCGCCTCGGTGAAGGTCTTGCCGGGAGAGCGGATGACCCGCCCCACCTCGAAGTCCTCGAACCACCCCCGCTCCGCCGCGCTCGCCGCGTTCGCCTCGTCCATCGCCACGCCCCGCTCCTCATCCCTTGCCTTCGCGCGCCAGGTTCCCGCCGCCCCGCCTCGCAAACCTCGTCACCCCGCATGCGCGGCGGGCCGTCCGGCGTCCGGATCGCGCAGGTACTCCTCTTCCAGCCCGTGATTCTCGATCATCCAGCTGGTGAACGAGGGGATCGCTTCGGTGTACTGCCGATCCTCGTCCACTTGCAGGAGCCCTTGGTGGACCATGCGCACGACGAAGTCCATCGGCTTCTCGCCCTCCAGTTGCAGGATCCCCCGGGGATCGTTCTCGCGCACCC
>CAZSPS010000268.1:0-3129 GCA_964608875.1 uncultured Ectothiorhodospiraceae bacterium | reverse complement strand
CCCCCCGACCCCGCCCGGCGGCCGCGGGGGCAGCCGCCGGGCGGGGTCGGGGGGCACTCCCAGGGTGTGCACCGCGATCCAGGTGGCGCCGCTCTCCCGCGCCAGGCGGCGCATGCGCGGGGCGGCGAGCCCGGAGACGTCGTTCACCGCGTCCGCACCGAGGACGAGGGCGCGCTCGGCCACTTCCGGGTTGCGCGTGTCGACGGCGATGCGGGGGCGGAGCCGCGCGCCCCGGAAGCGGTCCAGGGCCGCGCGCAGCGGCGCCTCGAGGCGCGCCCATTCCTCTTCCGGCGGTACCGGGCGCGCGCCCGGACGGGTCGATTCCGCGCCGAGGTCGAGCCAGTGCGCCCCCGCCGCGGCCATCGCGTCCAGGGTGGCGGCGAGGTCCGCGGAGGCGCCGTCGTCGCTGCCGACGCCGCGGCCGAGGTGGCCGTCGCCGGAGAACGAGTCCGGGGTGCAGTTGACGATGCCCATCCACAGGGGGATGGGACGCACGCGGTGCGAGTGTTCCAGCACCGTCGCGCCGCCCTGCCCCGGTATGGTCAGCCGGGGGGCGAGGTGGACGAGCGGGGTGAGGACGAAGCTGCGCTTCGTCAGCTCGCGGTGGGGGATCGTGAGGTGCCGGGTGCGCACCACCTCGCGCCCCCACAGCAGCAGGTCGATGTCGATGGGGCGCGGCGACCAGGGCGAGGCGGTGGGGTCGCGTCCGAGGCGCGCCTCGATGGACTTGGCGGCGCGGTACCAGTCGTCGGGGTTCGCGCGTGCGATGCGCGCGCGGACGGCGATGTTGAGGTAGGGGCGGTTCCAGCCCGCGGGCGCGCCGGGCGGGAGCAGCGCCGGGGACTCGACCACGGGGGAGGGCGCGAGGTCGCGCGCCCCGGCCCGTTCGAGCTCGCCGAGGGCGCGTTCGAGGCAGGCGAGCCGGTCGCCCTGGTTCGAGCCGAGGCCGAAGTACACTTCCACGCGCGGAGCTTCCGGAGGGGGTTGCGAGCCGGGTACGGGTTCGGGTGCGGCGGGTTCGGGTACGGGCAGGGGTACGGGTGCGGATGCCGGGCGCAGCGGGGCGGGACGGGCGGCGGATGGACGGGTGCGAGGAGGTCCGGGAGGCCAAGCGCGCGCTGCGCCGCCGTGCCGCCGCGGCGCTCGCGGCGCTGCCCGCCGTGGCGCGCACGGCCGCGTCCGCCGCCGCCTGCGGCCATGTTACCGCACTGCCGGCGTACCGGGCGGCCGGCACGGTACTGTGGTACGCCGCCATGCGCGGGGAGCTCGCGACCGGGGACGCGGTGGCGGCGGCGCTCGCCGCGGGCAAGCGGGTCGTCGTGCCGTGGTGCGACGGCGAGGAGCTCGGGCTGTGGCGGCTCGAGGCGTGGGCGGAGCTCGCGCCCGGCACCTGGGGCATCCCGGAGCCGCCCCCGGCGCGGCGCGGCGAGCCGCAGCGGCAGGTGGCGGCGCGTGAGATCGAGCTGGTCGTGACCCCCGGGCTCGCGTTCGACCGGAGCGGCCGGCGCCTCGGCCACGGCAAGGGCTACTACGACCGCCTGTTCGCGCGCGCGCCGGACGCGCTCCGGGCCGGGCTGTGCTTCTCCGCCCAGATGTTCGCCGAAGTCCCGGTCGGCCCGCTCGACGCGGACATGGACTGGGTGGTGACGGAGCGCGGGGCGCGGCCCACCGGCCGGCGGCCGGCGGGTGGCGGCAACCCCCTCAGCGGTGGGTCGGGATGTTGAAGTCCGCCCGGTCGCGCACGCCGGAGGACGGCCAGCGCTCGGTGATCGTCTTCAGCCGGGTGTAGAACCGGACCCCCTCCGGCCCGTGCATGTAGTGGTCCCCGAAGATCGACCGCTTCCACCCGCCGAAGCTGTGGAAGGCGGCGGGGACCGGGATCGGCACGTTGACCCCGACCATCCCGATCTTGGCCCGCGTGGTGAAGTCGCGGGCGGTGTCGCCGTCGCGCGTGAAGATCGCGGCCCCGTTGCCGTACTCGTGCTCGTTGACGAGCCGCAGCGCCTCCTCGTAGCCGCTCGCGCGCACGACCGACAGCACGGGTCCGAAGATCTCGTCGCGGTAGATCGACATCTCCGGGCGCACCCGGTCGAACAGGCAGCCGCCGAGGAAGAACCCGCCCGGGTCGGGGCCGTCTCCGCCTGCGCCCGCGCCCCCGTTGCCCTTGCCCCCGCCGTTTCCGTTCCCGTCCTTGCCCCCGTTTCCGTTGCGGCCGTCCACCACCAGTTCCGCCCCTTCCTCGACCCCCGCGCCGACGTAGCCCACGACCTTCTCGAGATGGGCGCCGGTGACGAGCGGCCCCATCTCGGCGTCCGGGTCGCGGTAGGAGCCGATGCGGAGATCGCGCACCCGCGGGGCGAGCCGTCCGACCAGCTCGTCCGCTACGTCGTCGCCGACCGCCACCGCCACCGAGACGGCCATGCACCGCTCCCCGGCCGAGCCGTAGGCGGAGCCCATGAGGGCCTCGACCGTCAGCTCCAGGTCCGCGTCCGGCATCACCACCAGGTGGTTCTTCGCGCCGCCGAGCGCCTGCACCCGCTTGCCGGCCTCCGTCGCCGCCCGGTAGACCCGCTCCGCGACGGGGGTGGAGCCGACGAAGCTCACCGCGTCCACCTCCGGATGCGCGATGAGCGCGTCCACCGCCTCGCGGTCGCCGTGCAGCACGTTGAGCACGCCGGGGGGCAGGCCCGCCTCCACGGCCAACTCCGCGATGCGCACGGCGGCGGACGGGTCGCGCTCCGACGGCTTGAGCACGAACGTGTTGCCGCACGCGATGGCCACGGGGAACATCCACATCGGCACCATCGCGGGGAAGTTGAACGGGGTGATCCCGACGCACACCCCGAGGGGCTGGCGGAACGAATAGCTGCCGACCCCGGTGGCGATGCTCTCGTTGTGCTCGCCCTTGAGCAGTTGCGGGATGCCGCACGCGAACTCCACGACCTCGACCCCGCGGGTGACCGAGCCGCGCGCGTCGTCGAGAGTCTTGCCGTGCTCGGCGGAGACGATGCGGGCCAGCTCGTCCATGTGCTCGCGCAGCAGCGTCTGGTAGCGGAACAGGACGCGCGCGCGGGCGGGGGGCGCGGTCGCGGCCCAGGCCGGGAAGGCGGCGCGCGCGGCGGCGACGGC
>CAZSPS010000267.1:0-2109 GCA_964608875.1 uncultured Ectothiorhodospiraceae bacterium | reverse complement strand
GATGGTGCTCACCACCGGGCGGCAGCTCGAGCACTGGCACACGGGGGCGATCACGCGCCGCTCCGGGGTGCTGGACGCGCTCGAGCCCGAGGCGGTGGCGAGCCTTTCCCCCGCCGACTGCGGGCGGCTCGGGGTGGCGGGGGGCGCGACGGTGCGGGTCGCCACCCGGCGGGGCGCGATCGAGCTCGCGGTCCGGCTCGACCCGGCGGTGCCGGAGGGGATGGTGTTCGTGCCCTTCTGCTACGCCGAGGCGGCGGCCAACGTCCTCACCAACCCCGGCCTCGACCCGTTCGGCAAGATCCCGGGCTTCAAGCTGTGCGCCGCGCGCGTCGAGCCGGCGTGAGCCGGTAGCGGGCGATGAAGTTCGGGCTTCTCTACGAGCACCAGCTGCCCCGCCCCTGGACGGGTGGCGCCGAGCACCGTCTCCTCGGCGAGGCGATCGAGCAGGTCGAGCTGGCGGACCGGCTCGGCATCGACTACGTGTGGGAGGTCGAGCACCACTTCCTGGAGGAGTACGCCCACTCCTCCGCCCCCGAGGTGTTCCTGGGCGCGTGCTCGCGCAACACGAGCCGCATCCGCCTGGGGCACGGGGTGGTGCTCGCGCCGCCCGGCTACAACCACCCCGCCCGCGTGGCGGAGCGCATCGCCACCCTGGACCTCCTCTCCGACGGCCGGGTGGACTGGGGCACCGGCGAGTCGGCGTCGCGCACCGAGCTGGAGGGCTTCGGCGTGGACCCCGGCGAGAAGCGCGCGATGTGGGCGGAGGCGGTGGAGCACACCGCCCACATGATGGCGATGGAGCCCTATCCGGGCCACGAGGGCCGCTTCTTCTCGATGCCCTGCCGCAACGTCGTGCCGAAGCCGCTGCAAAAGCCCCATCCTCCGCTGTGGGTGGCGTGCTCGAAGCGCGAGACCATCCACATGGCCGCGCGGGCGGGCATCGGGGCGCTCACGTTCGCCTTCATCGACCCCGAGGACGCGGGCCGCTGGGCGAAGGAGTACTACGACATCATCAAGTCCGAGGAGTGCGTTCCCATCGGGCGCGCGGTGAACGCGAACATCGCCATGGTCACCGGCTTCTCCTGCCACGAGGACCCCGAGGAGGCGAAGCGCCGCGGCATGGACGGGTTCCGTTTCTTCGGCTACGCGCTGGGCCACTTCTACCTGTTCGGGAACCACCGGCCGGGGCGCACCGACCTCTGGCGGCGGTTCGAGGCGGCGCGCGGCGAGTTGCCCGAGGCGGGCTCGGGGGCGGGGATCGGCACCCCCGGCGAGCTCGCCGGCCATCTCGCGAAGTTCGAGGCGGCGGGGGTCGACCAGGTCATCTTCATTCAGCAGGGGGGCCGCAACCGGCACGAGGACATCTGCGCTTCGCTGGAGCTGTTCGCGGCGCGGGTGATGCCGGACTTCCACGCGCGCGAGGCGGAGCGCGAGGCGCGCAAGCAGGCGGAGCTCGCGCCCTACGTCGAGGCCGCGATGGCCCGCAAGCCCGTGTTCGACCCGCTGCCCGAGGAGCGCATCCCGGAGATCGAGCCCCTGGGGCGGAGCATCGTGCAGACCGACGTCCCGGACGACGCGGAGACGACCCAGCACATCCACGCCGACATCACCGTCCCCCTCAAGGACCCCCTCGCCCCTCGCGATCCCGCCGACTAGCCCCCGGGCGCCAGCGTCCCCGGGCTCCTGGAGTCGAGGCGTCGGCGGAGAGGACGGCCGAGTGCGGGCGTCGGCGTCCCCGGGTGGGGCGGATGGGACGAATGGAACGAACCGGGCGGAAAACACGACGAGAGGGGAGAGGGCGATGGCGGAGGCGGTGCGGGCGAACGAGCTGACGGCGGTCGAGGCGGTGCGGCGGATCGAGGCGGGGGAGCTGTCGGCGGAGGAGCTGGTGCGGGCCTGCCTCGAACGGATCGAGGAGCGCGAGCCCGAGGTCGCGGCGTGGGCGCACCTCGACCGCGAGCGCGTGCTGGCCAAGGTGCGCGCCCTCGACGCCGGCATCGGCGCCGGTTCCGGTTCCGGCGGCGGCGCCGGTCCGGGGCCGATGCGGGGGGTGCCGGTCGGGGTCAAGGACATCGTGGACACGGCGGACGCGCCGACCACCTACGGCTC
>CAZSPS010000266.1:0-6898 GCA_964608875.1 uncultured Ectothiorhodospiraceae bacterium | reverse complement strand
GCTCGATCACGGCGTCGTCGCCGGACGTGACCAGCGTCAGGCGCGAGACCGTGTCGTCCTCGGTCGGCGCGACGCTCAACGACTGGATGTTGTAGCCGCGCGCGGAGAACAGCCCCGCGACCCGCGCCAGGGCGCCCGGCTCGTTCTCGAGCAGGATGGAGATGATGCGTTGCATGGGACGGGCGGGGGCGGGGCTGTTCTCCGCGCGGGGCTACAACATCCAGTCGTTGAGCGTCGCGCCGACCGAGGACGACACGGTCTCGCGCTTGACGCTGGTCACGTCCGGCGACGACGCCGTGATCGAGCAGATCTCGAAGCAGCTCCACAAGCTCATCGACGTCATCAAGCTCGTGGACCTGACGGACGGGCCGCACGTGGAGCGCGAGATGATGCTCATCAAGGTGCGCGCGAGCGAGCCCTGGCGGGACGGGGTGCGCCACCTCTCGGAGATCTTCCGGGGGCGTATCCTCGACGTCGCGGGCGGCACCTTCGTCATTGAGCTGACCGGCAACGGCCGCAAGCTCGACGCCTTCATCGAGGCGCTGGACGAGAAGTGCATCCTGGAGGTCGTGCGCTCCGGGAGCATGGGCGTCGGGAGGGGCGAGAAGAGCCTGCGCGCGTGAGCGGGCGCGTCGTACCGTCGTCAACGCCACCACCATCACCACCACTACCATCACCACCGGAGTCGATCCCATGATGCAGATCTATTACGAAAAGGACGCCGACGCCTCCCTCGTGCAGAGCCGCAAGGTCGCGGTGATCGGCTACGGCTCGCAGGGCCACGCCCACGCCAACAACCTGCGCGACTCCGGGGTGGAGGTGGTGGTGGGGCTCAGGTCCGGCTCGGGCTCGGAGGCGAAGGCGCGCGCGGCGGGCCTCGAGGTGGCCCCGGTCGCGGAGGCGGTGGCGGGCGCCGACGTGGCGATGATGCTCGCCCCGGACGAGCACCAGGCGCAGATCTACGCCGAGAGCGTGGCCGAGCACGCGCGCGAGGGCGCGGTGCTCGCCTTCGCCCACGGCTTCAACGTCCACTTCGGGCAGATCGAGCCGCGCGCGGACCTCGACGTGATCATGGTCGCGCCGAAGGCGCCGGGGCACCTGGTGCGCTCGACCTACGTGGCGGGCAACGGCACCCCGAGCCTCATCGCCGTGCACCAGGACCCGTCGGGGCTCGCCAAGGAGATCGCGCTCTCCTACGCCTGCGCCATCGGCGCGGGCCGGGCCGGGGTCATCGAGACCACCTTCCAGGAGGAGACCGAGACCGACCTCTTCGGCGAGCAGACGGTGCTGTGCGGCGGCATCTCCGCCCTCATCATGGCCGGCTACGACACGCTGGTGGAGGCGGGCTACGCGCCCGAGATGGCGTACTTCGAGTGCCTGCACGAGACCAAGCTCATCGTGGACCTCATCTACGAGGGCGGCATCGCCAACATGCGCTACTCCGTGTCCAACACCGCGGAGTACGGCGACTTCACGCGCGGCCCGCGCATCATCGACGAGCGGGTGCGCGCGGAGATGCGCCGGGTGCTGGAGGAGATCCGCAACGGGCGCTTCGCGCGCGAGTTCATCCTGGAGAACCGCGCCGGCACGCCGACCATGAAGGCCATGCGCCGGCGCGCGCGCGAGCATCCGGTGGAGCAGGTGGGCGAGCGGCTGCGGGCCATGATGCCGTGGATCCGGGAGAACCGGCTGGTGGACGAGAGCCGGAACTGAGGGGCGCGCCGGCATGCAACCGGGCGCAAAGCGGCGGCGGGGCATCTACCTGCTGCCGAACCTGCTCACCACCGCCGCCCTGTTCGGCGGCTTCTACTCCATCGTGTTCGCCATCGAGGGGCGCTTCGAGGCGTCCGCCGCGGCCGTGTTCGCGGCCATGGCGTTCGACTGGGCGGACGGGCGCATCGCCCGCATCACCCGCACCGAGAGCGCGTTCGGCGCCGAGTACGACAGCCTGTCGGACATGGTGGCGTTCGGCATCGCGCCCGTGGTGCTCGCCGCCACCTGGTCGCTGTCTTCGCTCGGCAAGCTCGGGTGGCTGGCCGCCTTCTGCTACGCGGCGGCGACGGCGCTGCGCTTGGCGCGCTTCAACACGCAGGCCGGGGTGGCCGACAAGCGCTACTTCCAGGGGCTGCCGTGCCCGTCCGCGGCGGCGGTGGTGGCGGGCTTCGTGTGGGTGGGGGTGGACCGGGAGCTCGCGGGCGCGGACTTCGCGCCGGCCGCCTTCCTGGTGGTGCTGCTTGCGAGCCTCCTCATGGTGAGCCGCATCCGCTACCGGAGCTTCAAGGAGGTGGACATCCGCGAGCGCATCCACTTCGTGACCGTGCTCGCGGTGGCGCTCGGCTTCGCGCTCGTCGCGACCGACCCGGCCCTGCTCCTGTGCTTCGTGTTCGTGGCCTACGCGCTGTCGGGGCCGGTCGAGACGGCGGTGCAGGTGCGCAGGGCGCGCCGGGTGCGCCGGCGCCGGGGGGGCGCGCCGTCCGAGCGCAGGACGCAGCGGCCGGACCCGTGATCCCCGGCCCCGCGCATCGCCGCCGGCTGGCCTGCATGGGCATCACGGTGTGGGCGGCGCGCGGCGCGGGCCCGCTCCCGTCCGCCGCCGGCGCGCACGAGGGCGCGCACGAGCCGGCGCCGGCGCCGTCCCCGGTTCCGGCGCCGGCTTCGGCGCCGTCCCCATCCGCCGCTCCGGCTCCGGCGCCGTCCTCCGCTCCGGAACCGGAACCGGCCGGTGCGGCGCACCCGCCGTCGGTCTCCTCGCCGGACCCTTCCCCGGACGGCGCGGCCGCGATGGACTGGCCGGCGCTCGAGGCCGCGGTGTCCGGCTGCACCGCGTGCGCCCTGCACCGCGACCGCAACCGCACCGTGTTCGGGGCCGGCGCGCGCGACGCCGCCTGGATAGTGATCGGGGAGGCGCCGGGCGCGGACGAGGACCGGCGCGGGGAGCCGTTCGTGGGGCGCGCGGGCCGTCTGCTCGACGCCATGCTCTACGCGGCGGGGCTCGACCGCGAGGAGGTCTTCATCACCAACACCCTGAAGTGCCGCCCGCCCCGCAACCGCGACCCCGAGCCCGGCGAGATCTCGAGCTGCGGCCCCTACCTCGAACGGCAGATCGAGCTGGTGGCGCCCCGCGTCCTGCTCCTCGTGGGGCGCTTCGCGGCCCACCGCGTGCTCGGCACCGATGCGCCCCTCGGACGCCTTCGCGGGCGCGAGCACTCCTGCCCGCGCGGCGGGCGCACCATCCCGGCGGTCGTCACCTACCATCCAGCCTACCTGCTGCGCAGCCCGCTCGCCAAGCGCGACGCGTGGGAGGACCTGTGCCTGGCGCGCTCGATCGCCGCCCGGCGGCAGCCGTAGGCGAGGCGGCCGACCGGCCGATGGGGACGGCCGACCTGCCGGCCGTGCTCGGCATCGAGCGCGCGGCGTATGCGTTCCCCTGGTCCGAAGGGGTGTTCCGCGACTGCATGCGGGTCGGCTACGCGTGCCGGGTGGCGACCGAGGGCGGCGCCGTCCGGGGCTACGGCATCTTGTCCACGGCCGCGAATGAGGCGCATCTCTTGAACCTGTGCGTCGACCCCTCGGAGCAGGGCCGCGGCTGGGGCGGCTGGTTGCTGCGCCGCCTCTGCGATCTGGCGTCGCGCCTGCAGGTGCGGCGGATGTTCCTCGAGGTGCGGCCGTCGAACGCGGCGGCGCTGCGGCTCTACGAGTCGCACGGCTTCGTGCACGCCGGCACCCGGCGCGGTTACTATCCGGCGTCCGCGGGCGGGCGCGAGGACGCGTGGGTGTTCGCGCTCGCGCTCGGCGGCGCCGGGGACGTGGAGGGCTTGGAGGGCGTGGAGATGGAGCGGCGGCGGGCGGTGCGGCGATGAACCAGCAGGGCGGTGACGGCGAGTACTTCTTCGCCTTCGACGTGGAGACGGCGCCCGACGTGGAGGCGGGCAGGCGGCTGTACGGGCTCGAGGGCCTGTCCGACCCCGACGCCGCGAAGGCCATGGCGCAGCTCCGGCTGCAGGAGAGCGGGCACGACTTCCTGCGCCTCTACCTGCACCGGGTGGTGGCCATCTCGGGGGTGCTGCGCCGCCGGCCCCGCCCCTTCCGCCTGCCGCCGCCCGCCGGGGACGGCGGGGAGCGCGCGCCCCGGCACGCCCACGACCGCATCCAGGTGTGGTCGCTCGGCGACGCGCAGTCGAGCGAGAAGGACCTCATCGACTCGTTCTTCCGGCTGGTCGACTCGCGCACCCCGACCCTCGTCACCTGGAACGGCGGCGGCTTCGACCTGCCGCTGCTGGTGTACCGCGCGCTCCATCACGGGGTGGAGACGGGCGTGTTCTTCGAGACCCGCGACCACGACTTCCGCTTCAACAACTACCGCAACCGCTACCACGAGCGGCACACCGACCTGATGGACGTGTTCGCCGCCCACCAGCCGCGGGCCGCCGCCCCGCTCGACGAGTTCGCCCGCTTCCTGGGGTTGCCGGGCAAGGAGGGGATGCGCGGGGCGGAGGTGGCCGATCGCTACTTCGCGGGCGACGTCGAGGCCGTGCGCCGGTACTGCGAGACGGATGCGCTCCTCACCTGGCTCATCTACCTGCGCTTCGACCGCATCCGGGGGCGGCTCGACGGCGGCGGGCTCGAATACGAGCTGGAGCTGGTGCGCGAGGCCGTCGCGGGGCACGAGCACCTGCAGGCGTTCGCCGAGGTCCGTGGGCCGTCGTAGGCGCGCGCCCCTGCCCGAGGACCCGGTCGAGGCCGTGGTCCGCACGGTGGACGAGCGCGGGCGCGGCCTCGCGGAGGTCGCGGGAGAGGGCGGAGACGGCGGCGGCGATGGCGGCGGCCGGCTGCGGGTGCCCGGGGTGCTGGCCGGGGAGCGGGTGCGCGCCCGCTACCGGCGCATGGGGCGGACCGCGGAGGGCGAGCTGCTCGAGGTGCTCGCCCCCGCGCCCGGCCGCACGCCGCCGCGCTGCCCGCACTTCCCGGCGTGCGGGGGCTGCGACTGGCAGCACCTCGCGCCCGAGGCCCAGCTGCGGGACAAGCAGGCGCGCCTCATCGCCGCCCTCGCCGGGGCCGGGGTCGTGCCCGAACGCACGGACCCACCGATCCGCGGCCCCGTCTACGGCTACCGGCGCAAGGCCCGGCTCGGGGTGCGCTTCGTCCCCGGCAAGGGGGGCGCGCTGGTCGGGTTCCGGGAGAAGCGGGGCAACCGGGTCGCGGTCATCGATTCGTGCGCGGTGCTGCACCCGGCGTTCGGCGAGCGCATCGGGGCGCTGCGCGAGCTCGTCGATTCGCTGGACGCGCGCGAGCGCATCGCGCAGATCGAGGCGGCGGCGGGCGACGCGGAGGCGGTGCTGGTGTTCCGCCACCTCGATCCGCTCGGGGCGGCGGACCTCGGGCGGCTGCGGCGGTTCGCGGACCGGACCGGGCTCGGGGTGGCGCTGCAGCCGGGCGGCCCGGACTCGCTGACCCCGCTCGCGGGTCCGTTCGAGCTCTCCTACGCGCTGCCCGGACCGCCCGGCCTCGAGCTCCGCTTCGGCCCGCTCGACTTCGTGCAGGTCAACGCCGAGGTGAACGCGGCGCTGGTGGCGCGGGCGGTGGCGGAGCTGCGCCCGGCCGGGCGGGTGCTCGACCTCTTCTGCGGCATCGGCAACTTCACGCTCGCGCTCGCCGCCGCCGCGCGGGCGGAGGGGGGAACGGCGGGAGGGATGGCTGGCGCGCGCACCGAGGTGGTGGGGGTCGAGGGCGACCCGCGGCTGGTGGCGCGGGCGCACGCCAACGCCCGCCGCAACGGTCTCGAGGGCCTCGCCCGCTTCCACGCCGCCGACCTCGCCCGCCCGGAGGCGCTCGCGCCCCTGCTCGCCGAGGGGGTGGACCGCCTGCTGCTGGACCCGCCGCGCACCGGCGCCGAGGAGACGCTCGACGCCCTCGCGGGCGCGCCTCGCCTGCCGGAGCGGATCGTCTACGTCTCCTGCCACCCCGCGACCCTGGCGCGCGACCTCGCGCGGCTCGTGCACGGCTTCGGCTACCGCCCGCGCGCCGTCGCCGCGGCGGACATGTTCGCGCATACTTCCCACGTCGAGGCCATCGCCACCCTGGAGCGGGCGGCGGCGGGAGGAGGCGGCCGATGAGCGGCGGCAAGGGAGCGGACGGCGCGGACGGCGGCGGCCCACCAGTCCGGGGCGCGGGAAGGAGCGCGCGAGGGGCGGCGGCGCCGGCCGCGTCCATCGCGCGCCTCGCGCCCGAGGTCGCGAGCCAGCTCGCCGCCGGCGAGGTGGTGGAGCGGCCCGCCGCCGTGGTCAAGGAGCTGGTGGAGAACAGCCTCGACGCCGGCGCGCACTCGGTGACCGTCGAGCTCGAGGCCGGCGGGGCGCGGCGCATCCGCGTGTCCGACGACGGCACCGGCATCCGGCGCGAGGACCTCGCGCTCGCCCTCGAACGCCACGCGACCAGCAAGATCGCCTCGCTCGACGACCTCATGCAGGTGGTGAGCCTCGGCTTCCGGGGCGAGGCGCTCGCGAGCGTGGCCGCGGTGTCGAGGCTCACCCTCAGCTCGCGCGCCGGCGGCGAGGAGGCCGGCTGGCGGGTCCGGGGCGCGGGCGCGGGCGAGGGCGGGGAGGCCGCGGCGGAGCCGGTCCGCCATCCGCCCGGAACCACGGTGGACGTGCAGGACCTCTTCTACAACACGCCCGCCCGGCGCCGTTTCCTGCGCACCGCGCGCACGGAGCTGCAGCACGTGGTGGAGACCGTGCGCCGCCTCGCGCTCGCGCGCCCCGACGTGGCCTTCCGGGTGAGCCACGAGGGGCGCAGCGTGTTCCGTGCGCAAAGCCGCGAGGGGCGGGTGGACGAGGTGCTGGGCCGCGGCTTCGAGGCGCGCGCGGCGCCGGTGGAGGCGGAGTCGAAGGGGCTCCACCTG
>CAZSPS010000265.1:0-11784 GCA_964608875.1 uncultured Ectothiorhodospiraceae bacterium | reverse complement strand
GCGGCCTCGCCAGCCGCCTCCACCGTCTCGGTCCCGTAGCGTTCGTGCAGCGCCACGAAGCGTTCCGCCCCGATTCGCGAGGCGGCGATCTGGGCCTCCATGTCGCCCACCACGAGATCGGAGGCCCGGATGTTGCCGCGCAGCAGGTGCCAGACCGGCTCGACCTTGCGCCCGGCCTCGTACACCTTGATGGACTTGAACTGGAGCCCCTCGGCGTAGGCGTCGATGGCGTCGACGATGCCGCAGCTTCCGGGGGTGAGCGCACCGATGTCGAGGTGGTGGGCGGTGGTCACCGCGAAGCCGACGAGACGCTCTTCGTGGAATGCGGGCACGATGAAGGCGACGTCGGGTCCGTGGCTCGCGCCGGCGTAGGCGTCGTTGTGCATGATGACGTCGCCGGGACGGATCTCGTCGCCGCGCTCGGCCATCTGGCGGAGCATGCCCTGCACGTACCCCGGAATGGGGCCGGATTGCAGGGGCGTGGACTGGGCCGACTCCGCGAGCCCCTGTCCGGACGGATCCACCAGCCCCGCGCCGAAGTCCTCCGACTCGCGGATGATCGACGAGTACGACATCCGCATGAGCTTGTGGCCCATCTCGGTGGCGATGTTCTCCAGCGCGCCCTGGATGACGCTCGTGGTCACGGGGTCCACCCGGCGGTTCGAGCCGCCGGCAAGGCCGTCGAGACCACCGTTGCCGGTGCGGCTCTCGCCGTGATCCATGGTCGGGGTGTCGTTCATGGCGAATCCTCGATGGTGGGCATCCGTCCGCCGGACGCGTCCGCGCGAACCGCGATGCCGGGGGGATCGACGGTCGTCGAATCGCCGCTTCGCGTGCGACCACCGTCGCCGGCATCGCGACTCCCGGTCGCGACGCCGCTCACGACGAGCCCTCGATGGCGATGACGAGATTGCCGGCCTCGTCCGCGAGCGCGGCGCTGCCGGGAGGAACGACCGTCGTGGAGTCGCGTTGCAGGACCACGGCGGGACCGTGGAACGTCTCGCCGACCGGCAGGCGCTCGCGCCGATAGAACACGGTCTCGACCTCGGCGAGGCTCCCGTCGCCGGTCCGGAAGGTGCCGCGGCCGGTCCTCACCCGCGCCGCCTCGAGCGACTCGCCGCGCAGCGCGGGCGGGGCTCCGATGGTGGGAGTCCGTCCGACCCCTGCCACCCGCACGTTCACGATCTCGATGGGACTGTCCTCGAAGACGTGCCCGTATTCCGCCCGATGCTGCTCGTGGAACCGCCGGAACAGGTCCTCGGCCTCCGCCGGACCGATCTCGCCGGACCCGAACGGCACTCGAAGCTCGTAGCCCTGGCCGACGTAGCGCAGGTCCCCGGACCGTTCGAAGGCCACTTCCGTTCGCTCCAGCCCGTCGGCCCGGAACTGGCTCGCGATCCCCGCCTCCACGGTCGCGAGGTCGCCGTTGAGGCGGTCGAGATCGAGGTCGCCGCTCACCTGGAACTGGGTCCTGACCGCATCGTAGCGAAGCTCGGTGGTCAGGAGCCCGACCGCGGAGGTGATGCCGGGGAACGGCGGCACGATGACCTCCGGAATTCCGATCCGAGCCGCCACCTCCACCGCATGCAGCGGCCCCGCCCCGCCGAACGCGACCAGAGAGAAGTCGCGGGGGTCGACCCCCTTCTGCACGGTGCGCGAGCTGATCGCGTTCGCCATGTTCGCGTTGACGATGGCGAGCACCCCTTCCGCCGCCTCGCGTTCGTCGAGCCCCAGTCCCTGCGCGAGCCGGGCGATGGCGGTGGCCGCCGCTCCCTCGTCGAGCGCCATCGCGCCCCCGAGGAAGTAGTCGCGATCGAGCCGGCCCAGCACCACGTTGGCGTCGGTGACGGTGGGCTCGGTGCCGCCGCGCCCGTAGGCGGCGGGTCCGGGCACCGCACCGGCGCTCTCGGGTCCCACCCGGAATCCTCCACCCTGGTCGATTCGCGCGATGGAGCCGCCGCCGGCCCCGATGGTGTGGATGTCGATCATCGACACCAGCACCGGGTATCCCGCAATCCAGGTATCGCGCGCGGTAGCCTCGGCGAAGCGGCCGTCGTCCACGATGCCGATGTCGGCCGAGGTGCCGCCCATGTCGAAGGTGATGAGCTTGCGCCGCCCCGAGAGCTCGCCCGTCCAGCGGCCGCCGAGGACCCCGGCCGCCGGTCCCGAGAGCAGGGTGACGACCGGGCGCTCGGAGACCGTGCGCACCGTCGCCACGCCCCCGTTGGAGCTCATGACGTGCAGCTCGGCCGAGACCCCCGCCTCCTCCATGCGGGCTCCGATCCGGTTCATGTAGTCGCGCACCCGCGGCCCGATGAAGGCGTTCATCGCGGTGGTGGTGAACCGCTCGAATTCCCGGAACTGGGGCGATACGGACGCCGACGTGGTCACGAAGCAGTCGGGATGCTCCTCGCGGACGATGGCCGCGGCCCGTTCCTCGTGGGCGGGATCGATCCACGAGAACAGGAAGCACACGGCGATCGCCTCCACGCCCTCGTCCCGGAGCCGGCGGGCCGCGCGGCGCACCGCTTCCTCGTCGAGCGGGACGAGGACGTCGCCCGCCGGAGGCGTGATGCGTTCGGGCACCGCGAGGCGGTGCCGGCGGCGCACGAAGGGCCGGTCCTGCCACGGAATCTCCTGCCGGATGGAGTAGTGCTGGGGCCGCTGGTGGCGGCCGATGTGGACGATGTCGCGGTAGCCCTCGCTCGTGATCATCCCGGTGCGGGCGCCGTCGTGGGTGAGGATCGCGTTGGTCGCGATGGTGGTGCCGTGGAAGAGGTGCCCGACCTCGGCCGGGGAGAGGTTCTCGCGCTCGCAAAGCTCGTGCACCGCGTCCAGCATTCCGAGCGACGGATCGTCGGGAGTCGTCGGCACCTTGTGGATGCGGATGTCGTTCGTCCCGGTGTCGGCGAACACGACGTCGGTGAACGTCCCGCCGATGTCGACTCCGATGAGCTTCATGAGGCGTCCCGCGTCCCTGGGGTGAAGGCAAGCATAGGGGAAGGTCCTGCGCTTGCCAAAGGCGGCACCGAGGCGCGTACGGTCGGATCGCGGGCGGGCTCGCGGACTTGCCGGTCTCGCGCGAATGTGCGTCAACTACCACTCTGCCCGCCCGCCCCGATGGAACCGCCGATGAAGACCGCTGCGCCCGAAGTCACCGGTTATCACGCCCACGTCTACTTCGACGAGGCGAGCCGTGCTGACGCCGCCGCGGTGCGCGAAGCGCTGGATGCCGGATTCGCGGTCCGGCTGGGCCGCTGGCGTGACGAGCCGGTCGGTCCGCATCCCGAACCGATGTACCAAGTTGCGTTCGCGCCCGATCAGTTCGACGGCATCGTGCCGTGGCTGATGCTCAACCGTCGCGGACTGACGGTGCTCGTGCACCCGGAGACCGGGCACGATCTCGAGGACCACCGCGACCGGGCGCTGTGGATGGGGCGTGTGCTGGATCTGAGGCTCGACGTGCTCCGGTATCGAGTCAAGACGTGACGCCTTGCGGGACAACCTTGCGACATCGTGCAAGAAGTCGTCCGTCGTCGAGGTTGGGCTACGCGGCGGGCCCAAGGCCCTCCACGTCGCGCGTGCGTGCCTCCATGGCGAGCACGACCAGCATCGGCCAGCCCTCGTAGCGCTCGGCCCGCGGGTACCGACGGACGAAATCGGCGTCGGGCGCGTATTCGCCGACATCGCTCAGCGTGAAGCCCGCGCGCACCGCCGCCATGACGAAATCCCCGAGCCGGTGCGGCACGCTGCCCGGAGCGACCACCTCGCCCGAGTCGGGATCGGTGAATCGCGCCCGACTGTCGCGCAGGAACATCGCCGGGTGCATCGCGGACACCACGGCGCGGCCGTGTGGCCTCAGCACGCGATGGACTTCGCGGAAGAAGCCGTCCAGATCCCGCAGATGTTCGAGGACCAGGCCGCTCACCATGGCGTCGAACGACGCATCCTCGAGCGGCAGGGGGTCGTGCAGATCGTGGACGACGAAGCGTACGTTCGCGCCCGGCACCTTGCGCCTCGCCTGCTCCAGCATCTTCTCCGAGAAGTCCACCGCCGTGACCCGCGCGCCTGATTCGGCGAGCCAGGCGGTATGCCGGCCGGTCCCGCAACCGAGGTCGAGCACGTCGCAGCCGCGCACGTCACCGAGTGCCCTGCGCACGTGGGGGTCCTCGAGAGCCGGCAACGGATTGGCGTCGTGATCGTAGACGCTCGCCCAACGGTCGTAGCCGTCGCGCACTCCGGACAGCGGGTCATGGACGAGTGACATGCACCTTCGGGCCCCCGGGACTGATTCCGCGGGCGGATCATAGGACACCGCGCGTTCGAGTGGCTGACGAGACACGCCTTCGATCCGGTCCTTGCAGCAGGAACGACGGGGAAGCGGGCCGGAGCGTCCACCTGACCAGTCGAACAACGCCTACGCGCTCCGGGACGTACTCCGACCTCGCACGGCCCCGATTGCCATGGCCGCCCGGTCGCCGAGCAGACAACATCGGGCTGCATCGCCTCCAGGACCCGTTTCCATGCCCAATCCCCGCATCCTCTCGACAACCCCGGCTACGTGCGCCTTCAGGCTCTGGAGGCGTTGCGCGCGATCTCCAGGGGCCCCGCCTCGAAGCTCTGCTTCATGGACGGATCGAGCCCCATGCCGTTGCCGTTGATGCACATGGGGAAATCGGGAACATCGGCTCGATGAAGTCCCGCCGTCGAGCCGACGCAGTGGACGACAGTGACTCGGCTCGAAATTCGACGGAGCGCTCGGCCGTGCCCCGTCCACGTCCGGACCGCCGGAGCCATTGGTCCGCCCGGGAACATTTGCTGCTACGTACTATTACGTAGTATATGATTACTCGACGCGAACCTGATAACTTGCGTTTATGGTTTTATGGTTCTGGTGCAAGGACACGGAAGTCCGAAACCACACCGGGGCACCCGGGACACCAGTCGAGAGCCAGATGACCGCAGGATTCGGACATCGATTCGCACGACGCGGTGGCGTCCTGCCCCGAACACAGGAGGAAGGATCCGAAGAACGACCGAAGTACCGGAGTAAAGCGAGACAGGCATGATGAAGCTCTCCGAGTATCGGGCGTCTCCCGGCTCTCTCTCGGAGGTGCCGGCTCCCTCTTGGGGGATTGACAAACGGCTTCGGCGTTCTCTGCACAATTTCGCCGAGCCGAGCCGAGCCGAGCCGAGCCGAGCCGAGCCGAGCCGAGCCGAGCCGAGCCGTGAACGTGCGCGGCCGGCGGGCGCAGGCGCTCTCCCGCCGCAAGACGTTCCGGTGAGCGTGCGCTCGCTCCGGCCGCATGCCCTGGGCCGGTGCGTGCCGCGGCCCCGGCTTCCCGTTCCGATCCCGGGACGGCAGGGGTACGGGCGGTGAACGTCCGATTCGCGCGATCTCTTGCGCGCTCCCTCGTGTCCGGTCTCGGGCTGCTTCCGGAATCGGGGCGCCCCGCTCCCGTTCGCGACGGCGGCCGGATCGCTCCCGGGAATGCCGTGAATCGCGACGCACGCCCGGACGCCGGCGCGCGTTCGTCCGGCGTTCGCCGCCGGCGCCGGAGGCAGAGCCGTTGCGAAGCGGCCGATCGAAGCCGGCGCCACGCCACCGGGCCGGTGAAGGACCGGGCCGGTGAAGGACCCGGGATCGAGGGCACCCCGCCCGCCGCTTCCCGCCGGCACGGGCCGTCGAAGAGTCACCGGCGCCGGAGCGCCATCCTTGCCGCCCTGTCGTGCCTCCTGGCCGCCGCCCTCTGCCTCCCCCTCCCCGCCCTGGCGCAGGGCGCCGCGCCGTCCCTGAGCGTCAGCCCGACGTCCATCTCCGCCACCGGCGGCACGGTCACCATCGCTCCGCAAAGGGCGAGCATCATCGGCAGCTCGTACTCCGACGTCAATCTGAACAGCGGCAACGCGCCGGAGTACCAGGGGCTGATCGACGCGAGCGGCAACCTCACCGCCCGGTTCCGCGGCCTGATCACCCTGGTCGGGGCGCCGGCCGGCATGACGATTACGGGCGTCGCCCTGCCCCCGCGGGACAACGCCGGCACCAGGTACGGCCTGGCCGCCGGCGAGCTGCACCGCTCGGTCAGGGTGACCATCGGCTACAGCGGCGGGCCGCTCGCCAGCGACTTGAACGTTCAGGTGCGTGTGGACGATGACTTGCTGGAGTACGCCAACGCCTCGAAGCGGATCGACCGGAGCGCCACCGGCCCCTCGTACCTGTCCGCGAACCTCAAGATCAACAACAACGCCGGCACCTCGCCGCTCGTCTTCGGCGGCGTGCCGCTGACCCTGCAGGAAGGAGGCGCCGGCGTCGCGTACACGGTACGGCTGCGCCGCTCCCCCGGCAACCGGACGGTGTACGTTTCCCCGACCTCGCGCGATACCGGCGCGGTCAGGGTCGCGCCCGCCCGGCTCAGCTTCAATGCCAGCAACTGGAATCGCGCGCAGACGGTGACGGCGACGCCGGTGGACGATGCCGACGGCATGGACGAGTACAGCTCCATCGCCCATCCCATCGCCCTCTGGCCGGGCAACACCCAGGGCGGCGTCGTCTCCGCCACCGTCCGCGACAGCTCCGCGCCGGGCGTCGTCGTCACCCCGCGCATGCTGAGCGTGCACTCGGGCGAGACGGCGACCTACAGCGTCAAGCTGGCCAGCCAACCCGCCGTCACGGGCAGCTCCGTCACCGTCACCGGCACCATCAGCGACACCGCCAAGGTCACCCGCAGCGGCAGCACGGCGGCGACCTTCACCCTGACGTTCAACCGCAACAACTGGTCCAGGGCGCAGACGGTGACGCTCGCCCACATCGCCAACGGCAGCGCCACCATCACGCACAAGGCCACATCCGCGCTGGACGGGGGCTACCAGAGTCTCGACGGTCCGAGCGTGAAGGTGACCACCCGATCGGCGCGGGTGGTCGCGTCGATCGCCCTGTCCAGCAGCAGCGTCGCGATCGACGGTTGGGTCAAGGTCACGCCCACCAAAGCCACCTTCATCGGCGCGGCTTACGCCGATCTCGGCATTGCGCACAACGACTTGCCGGATATGTTCGATCAGAACGGGAAGCCCACCGCCGCGTTCTTGAGGGGCTTCCGGCTGATCGGCGCGCCGTCCGGCGTCAGCGTCACCGACGCCAGGACCGTTCCCGCTGACCGGGGGACGGGCAGAGGCGGGTTGCCGTCGGGCGAGTGGTACGTGCCGTTCGAGATCAAGATCGGCGCCGCCGGATCACTGCTCCGGGACGCGAACGTCACCCTGGAGGTGGACCGAACCCTGCTGCGCTACCTGGACCTGGACGGGACGGTGGCGCGGGGCTCGACCAGCAACCTGAAACCCCACCTGCGGCACGCCCTGCGCATCCGGGCCAACGCCACTTCGCCGCTGGTGTTCGACGGCTTGCCCGTGGCGCTGGTCGAAGGCCGCGGCGCGGCGAAATACGGCGTTGCGCTGGCGACGGACCCGGGTTCGGGCAAAACCGTCACCGTCACCCCCACGTCCGGCGACGCGGGGGCGGCCACGGTGGCGCCGGCGTCGCTCAGCTTCACCGGCGGCGCGGCCGGCAACTGGCAGTCGCGCCAGGAGTTCACCGTCACGCCGGTGAACGACGCCGACGGCAACGACGAGCGGCTCCACATCGGCCACGCGCTCACCGGCATCACCGCGACCAACGGCGGCCGCATCGCGGTGACGGTCAAGGACAACCAGGGCGTCGGCATCGCCATTGCCCCGACGGCGCTCACCGTGCTGAGCGATGCGCGGGCGACCTACCGGATCAGCCTGCTCGCCAGGCCCAGCCACCCGGTGCGGGTCACCGGCGCCATCGGCAACGTGGGCCACGTCAAGCAGGCCGGCGCCGACAGGACTCCCAGCACCAGCTTCACGCGCCGGTTCACCGCGGCGAACTGGAACCAGCCGCAGACGGTCGAGCTGGCGCACGGCGGCAGCAACGGCGCCACCACCATCAGCCACAGCGCCAGCTCCTCGGACTCGCGCTACGACGGCCTCGACGGGCCGGTGCTCAAGGTCACCGCGGCCAGTCCCACGACGCCGCGCGCCAAGCTGTCGGTGGACTCGACGACCCCCGCCGAGGGCGACAATCTCGCCGTCAAGGTGGAGCTCCTGGGCGGCAGCGCGCCGGGCAGGGCCACCATCATCCCGCTCGTCTATACCCTCGGCAGCGCCGAGGCCACCGATATCACCCAGGTCGCCCGCGTGACGGTACCCGCCAATACGCGCTCGGCCACGGTGCAGGTGGCCATCGCCAACGACAACCTGTACGAGGCGGCGGAGACCTTCACGGTGGCGCTCGGGGCGCTGCCGGTGGGGGTGCGCAGGCCCGACAGCGAAGGCGAGCGCTCGGCCGAGATCACCATCGTCGCCAGCGACAAGCCGGAGGTCGGAATCGCCGCCGACGCCGCCAGCGTGGACGAGGGCACGGCGGCCGACTTCACCATCACCGCCAGCAATCCGGGCGAGGCGGCCTTCACCGTCAATCTGATCTACCACGAGGTCGGCGGCTACGCCAACTTCCCCAGCTCGACGAGCGTCACCTTCAACGCCGGCGACACCGCCAAGCCGTTGCGCGTGGGCACCACCGACACGCCCAACGACTTTGTGGACGGATTGATCAAAGTCACGGTCGACACGGGCACGGACTACACCGTCAAGACGGGTTCCGAATCGGCCAGCGTGACCGTCAACGACGACGAGGCCACCTCGGTGACCATCTCGGCGCCGGCCGGGGCCATCGCGGAAGCGGACGGCTCCAAGGTCATCACGGTCACCCTCGGGCGGCCGCTTGTGGGCGGAGAAGCGCTCAGCCTGGCGCTCGACTTCGGCGGCGCGGCCACCCTGGGCACGGACTACACGCTCGCCGCCCCGACCACCACGCCGACGGGCGTGACCTATCAGACCCTCGACAGTGCGCCCACGATCACCTTCACCGGCGGCGAGACCCCTTCGGCCGCCACCGCCACCCTGATCCTGTCCTCGGCCACGGACGCGCTCGACGAGGGCGCCGGCGAGACGGTGACAGTGGACCTACCCACCCTCAACGCGAACTCCGGCACCGCACTCAGCGGCGGCGCCAGTGGTTCGGGCACGGTCAGCTTCACCATCACCGACGACGACGACGCGCCGGAAATCAGCATCGCCGGACCTGCCGCCGGGCTCACCGAAGGCGATTCCGCCACCTTCACCCTCACCATCGCCGGCACGGCGCAGGATACCGTGACCATCAACATTGGAATCACCCAGGTGGGCGATTTCGTCGCGTCCGGCGACCGGGGCGACAAGACGCTCTCCCTCACTTCCGGCACCACCACCCTGACCCACGCGGTGGCCACCCAGGGGGACGGCGCCGACGAGCGCAGCGGCTCGGTGACCGTGACGCTGAAGTCCGGCACCGGCTACACCGTCAAGTCCGGCGCGGGCGCCGCCACCGTCGCCGTGACCGACGACGACGCCACCACCGTGACCCTGTCCGCCTCGGCCAGCAGCATCGCCGAGAACGCCGGCTCGACCACCGTCACGGTCGGCATCGAGCGCGGGCTGGTGACCGGCGAGAAGCTCGTCCTGCCGCTCAGCATCGGCGGCACGGCGGCCCTCGGCACGGACTACACCCTGACCGCGCCGAACGCCATGCCGCGCGGCATCACCTACGCGACGCCCAAGAATGTGCCCACGGTCACCTTCACCGGCGGCGCGACGGCGTCGGCCACCTCCGTCGGCCTGACGCTCACCGCCAGGGCCGACGCCCTCGACGAGGGCGCGTCCGAAACCGTCACCATCGACCTGCCCACCCTGAACGCGAAATCGGGCACCAACCTCGACGCCGGCGCCAGCGGCAGCGGCTCGGTCAGCCTCACCATCACCGACGACGACGCCAAGCCGGTGGTCAGCATCACCGGCCCGTCGTCGAAAACCGAAGGCGAGGAGGCCGTGTACACGATCAAGGCCGCCACCGCCTCGGCCGAGCGCCTCACCATCGCCCTCGACGTGGCCCAGACGGGCGCATTCCTCTCCGCCGGCGACACCGGCAGGAAAAGCATCGAGCTGGCGGCGGGCGCAAAGCAGGTGACCCTCACCCTGCAGACCGTCTCCGACGTGACCGACGAGCCGTCCGGGTCCGTCACGGTGACGCTGGCCGCGGTGACCGCGAGCGCGGACTATGCGCTCCACGCCACCGACACCAGCGTCGCCACGAGCGTCGCCGACGACGACGCCACCAGCGTCGCGCTCGCCGTGCCCGCGGGCAACATCGCCGAATCGGGCGGCAGCAAGACCCTTACGCTGACCTTGGTGCGGGCGCTGGCGGCGGGCGAAACCCTGACGGTGCCGCTCGCCATCGGCGGCGCGGCGGTGCTGGGCACGGACTACACCCTGACCGCGCCCAACAGCACGCCGGCCGGCGTCACCTACACGAACCTGGCCAGCAGCAACACGAGGACCAATCCGCCCACCGTCAAATTCGCCGGCGTCGGCGCGAGGAGCGCCACCCTGACCCTGAACGCCACCGTCGATACCGTCGTCGAAGGCGCCGAGAGCCTGGAGTTGGGCCTCGGCACGCTCACGGCGACCGGCCTCGCCGGAGGCGTCACCGGCAGCGGCGGCCGCTCCTTCACCATCACCGACAGCACCGCGGCGCCCGAGATCAGCGTGACGCCGGGCAGCGCCGTCAAGGAGGGCATGAAGGCGACCTTCACGCTGAACGCCACCGCTTCCTCCACACGCCCGCTCACGTTGGGCCTAGCCGTTTCCCAGACCGGCGCGGTCGCGGCCGCAAGCGAAATCGGCACGAGCAAGACGCTGGTGCTGCCCGCCGGCGCGACCAGCGCCAGCTACGCCGTGACCACCCTCGCCGATAGCACCGACGAGCAGAGCGGCTCGGTCACGGTGCGGGTGAATACCGGCACGGGCTACTCGGTCTCCGGCAGCAATCCTGCCGGTACCGTCACGGTACGCGACGACGACCCCACCACCCTGAAGCTGGTCGTCACCGACGGCACCGCCACCGAGGGCAGCACCACCCAAACCGGGGCGTTCACCCTGACCCTGAGCCGTGCGCTGGTCAACGGCGAGCGGCTGGTCGTGCCGCTGAAGGTGGCCGGTCTCGCCAGTTCCGAATACGCGCTGGGGGTGGCCAGCGCCACCGGCGTCTCCCTGACCGGCAACGACCTGACGTTCGCCGGCGGCAGCGGCGCGGCGACGGTGGCCACGGTGACGCTGACCGCGCGCGCCGACAGCGACACGGCCAGGAACACCGCGACCGTCACCATTCCCGCCCTCTCCTCCGGCACGGCGCCGATCCTGGCCGCCACCAACATCGACGGCGGCGTGCGCGGCTCCGGCACGGCGCGCATCGTGGTGACCGACGCCGGCGCGACGGCCGGCGTGAGCCTGAGCGCGGGTACGCTGACCGTCGAGGAGACCGGCGCGGCGAGCTACACGGTGGTGTTGAACACCAATCCCGGCGGCAGCGTCACCGTCACCCCCGCTTCGACCAATACCGACCTGAGCTTCACGCCCGCCAGCCTGTCGTTCTCCTCCAGCAACTGGAACAGCCCGCGGCGCGTCACGGTGGCCGCCGCCGCCGACGGCGACACGACCAACGACGCCGCCACCATCACCCACGCGGTCAGCGGCTACAGCGGGGTCAACGCGGGACCGAGCGTCACGGTGACCGTCAACGACGCGGGCACCGGCTGGCTGGTCGAACCGGCGCGGGTGGCGGTCACCGCCGGCAGCACCGTCAACTACACGGTCAAGCTCAAGAGCCAGCCG
>CAZSPS010000264.1:0-2328 GCA_964608875.1 uncultured Ectothiorhodospiraceae bacterium | reverse complement strand
CCTCCAGCCCCTGCTCGGGGAGGGCGTCCGCGATCCCGTCCACCTTGGCGGCGCGCACGTCGGTCATGCGCTGGTGGTTCTCGGGGTCGTAGGAGATGTGGCCGGTGTCGTAGCCCTTCTCGATCCCCCCCACCCGGTGCTCGAGCCCCGCGGTGCCGGGGCGCACCCACGGCCGGGCGAGCGTCGCCGGGTCGCGCAGGTAGGGGTGGAAGCCTTCGGGCTCGGTGCGGAAGGCGGGCGCGAACGGCTCGTAGTCCGCGTCCACGTCCGGAATGCGCCACGGCTCCGAAGCGTTGGCGAGGTAGCCGTCGCTCAGCACCATCACCGGGGTCATGTAGCGGGTGGCGATGCGCGCCGCCTCCACCGCCACGTCGAAGCAGTCCGCGGGGCTCGCCGCCGCCAGCACCGGCAGCGGCGTATCCGCCGCCCGCCCGAACACGGCCTGGTAGAGGTCCGACTGCTCGGTCTTGGTCGGCATGCCGGTCGACGGCCCGGCGCGCTGGGTGTTGATGACGACCAGCGGCAGCTCGACCATCGCCGCGTAGGTGATGGCCTCGGTCTTGAGCGCGATGCCGGGGCCGGAGCTGGAGGTGACCCCGAGCCCCCCCGCCCACGAGGCGCCGATGGCCGCGCACGCCGCCGCGATCTCGTCCTCCGCCTGGAACGTGGTCACGTCGAACTCCTTGAGCCCGGCGAGGGCGTGCAGGAGGTTCGAGGCGGGGGTGATGGGATAGGAGGCGAAGGTGATGGGAAGCCCCGCGAGCCGGCCGGCCGCGACCAGCCCGAAGGCCATCGCCTCGGTGCCGTTCACGTTGCGGTAAAGGCCCGGCTCGACCCCGGTGCGCGGCGGCACGTCGTACGGCCCGGTCTCGGCCGGGAGCTCGGCGGTCTCGCCGAACGCGTGGCCCGCGTTCAGCGCCGCGAGGTTGGCGTCGCGCAGCGCCGGCGCGGCCTCGAACTTGGCCGCGATGCCGTCCAGGGTGGGTTCGCGCTCGCGCCCGAAGAGCCACATCAGCAGGCCCAGCACCCACATGTTCTTGCAGCGCACCGCCTGCTTGTGGGTGAGCCCGAGGCCGGACACCACCTCCTGCACGCGCGCGGTGATGTCCACCTCGATGCGCCGGAACCCGGCGGTGACCCCGCCGCCGTCGCCGTTGCCGGCACCGCTGCCGTCGCCGCCATCGCCGCCGCCGTCGAGCGGGTTCGCGTCGTAGCCCGCCTTGCGCAGGTTCCGCGCCCCGAACGCGCCGGTGTCCACGATCAGCAGCCCGCCCGGCCGCAGGTCCGGCAGGTTGGTGCGCAGCGCCGCCGGGTTCATGGCCACCAGCACGTCGAGCGCGTCGCCGGGGGTCGCGACCTCGTCCGAGCCGAAGTGGATCTGGAACGCCGACACCCCGAACAGGGTGCCCGCGGGGGCGCGGATCTCGGCCGGGAAGTCGGGGAAGGTGGCGAGGTCGTTGCCGTGCATCGCGGTGGCGTCGGTGAACTGCGAGCCGGTGAGCTGCATGCCGTCGCCGGAATCGCCCGCGAAGCGGATGACGACGTGCGCGAGGGTCTCGCGGCCGCAGTCGCGGTCCGCCGCCGCGCCCCGCGCCCCTTCCCCCTCCGGCCGCGCCCGAGCCGCCTCAACCGTCGCCGTCGCCATCGCCCCCGCACCCGCTCCGATCATCCGGGGCGGCGCCCGCCGCCGCCCCGTCCGTCCGCACGCCCACGCGCACCCCCGGACGGACGCGCGCGGCCGAACGGCTGACAAGAACGCCCATTGTACCGCCTCGCGGCGCGCACGGCGCGCGGTGCGCTACCCTTGCGGGCCGGTTCTCGACCACGGGAGTACGGCGTAGATGGAGTTGTTCGACCTTTCCGGCCGGGTCGCGATCGTGACCGGCGGCAACGGCGGCATCGGGCTCGGCATGGCGCGGGGGCTCGCCCGCGCCGGCGCCACCGTGGCCGTGGTGGGGCGCGACCGGGAGAAGTCCCGGCGGGCGGCGGACGCGCTCGGCAACGGCGCCTTCGCGCTGGAGGCGGACGTGGGCCGGGCCGAGGACGCGCAGGCCATGGCCGAGGCGGCCGCGGAGCGGGCGGGCCGGATCGACATCCTGGTCAACAACGCCGGCACCAACATCCGCAAGCGCCCGGAGGAGATGGAGGAGAGCGAGTGGCGCACGGTGCTCGACACCAACCTCACCGGCGCCTTCCTTTGCAGCCGCGCCTGCCACCCCCACATGAAGGCCGCGGGCGGCGGCAAGATCCTCAACAACGGCTCGATGATGTCGCTGTTCGGCGCGCCGTGGGCGCCGGCCTACGCGGCCAGCAAGGGCGGCATCGTGC
>CAZSPS010000263.1:0-2029 GCA_964608875.1 uncultured Ectothiorhodospiraceae bacterium | reverse complement strand
CTTCGAGAAGCTCGGCTTCCACGGGGTGGGCCTCGGGGACACGACGGGCATGGCCACCCCGCCGCTCGTCACCGGACTCTGCCGCTACCTGCGCGACCGGTTCCCCGCGATGCCGGTCTCGCTGCACTTCCACAACACGCGTGGCATCGGGCTTTGCAACGTCATGGCCGGGCTGGAGGAGGGCATCGACCGGTTCGAGTCGTCGATCGGCGGCCTCGGCGGGTGTCCGTTCGCGCCGGGCGCGACCGGCAACATCTGCACCGAGGACCTGGTGAACCTGCTGCACGAGATGGGCATCGAGACCGGAATCGACCTCGAGCGGCTGTGCGAGGTGGCGCGTTCGGTCGAGGAGGAGGTGGGGCACGTGCTCCCCGGCCAGGTCATGAAGGCGGGGCCGCGCCTGCGGCTCCACCCGCTGGATGCGGCGCGCACCGCGGCCGGCTGACGGGCCCATGCCGCGCCGCCGGGGCCTGCACCGGCGCAGGCTTCGGCCGGCCGGTGCGGCGCAACGGCGCCGGCGGCGGAGCTGAGGGGGCGCGAGGAGCGGCATGGCAGGGCCGGCCGCAAGCGGGCCGCCGCCGGGAGCGCTCGCCGGGGTCCGCGTCATCGACCTCACGCGCATCCTCGCGGGGCCGTTCTGTACCCAGCTCCTCGCCGACATGGGAGCGGACGTGGTCAAGGTCGAGGGGCCGGACGGCGATCCGGTGCGCCGGCAGGGCACCGTGCGCGACGGGCTGAGCTGGTACTTCGCGCAGTTCAACCGCGGCAAGCGCTCCATCGTGCTCGACCTCTACGGTGAGCCGGGGCGCGCCGCGCTCGCCGACCTCGTGCGCACCGCCGACGTGCTGGTGGAGAACTACCGGCCCGGGGTGCTCGCGAAGATGGGGTTCGGGCCGGAGCGGCTGGGCGAGCTCAACCCGGGCCTCGTCGTGGCCAGCGTGAACGGGTACGGTTCCACCGGCCCATACGCGGACCGGCCCTCGTTCGACTTCATCGCCCAGGCCATGAGCGGCTTCATGGCGGCGAGCGGTTCGCCGGACGGCGAGCCGATGCGCGCCGGGCCGCCCATCAGCGACCTCGTGGCGGGCCTCTACGCCGCGTTCGGCGTGGTCTGCGCACTGCACGCGCGCGCCGCCGGCGGTGCCGGAGCCGTCGGCGCCGCCGGAGCCGCCGGTGCGCCCGCACCCGGCCAGTACGTGGAGACGAGCCTCCTCGGCGGGCTGGTGAGCATGCTCGCGTTCGCGAGCGCGGAGTACTTCGCCACGGGACGGGCTCCGCCGCGCACCGGCAACGACCATCCGATCGCCGCCCCCTACGGGCTGTTCGAGGCGAGCGACGGCCACATCGCGGTGGCGCCGCCGGGCGATGCGTTCGTGCGCCGCTTCTTCCGGGTGCTCGGGATCGAAGCGCTGCTCGAGCGACCGGAGTTCGCGACCAACGAAGCGCGGTGCGCGCGCCGCCGGGAGCTGGCCGCGGCGATCAACGAGCGCACCCGGACCCGGAGCGTCGACTTCTGGATCGAGCACCTCAACGAGGGCGGGTGTCCCTGCGGCCGGGTGATGGACCTCTCGGAAGTGTTCTCCGACCCGCAGGTGCTGGAGCAGGAGCTGGTGCTGGACGTGCCTCATCCGGGTGCCGGTACGGTCCGCATGACCGGCTTCCCGGTGAAGCTCGCGGGCACCCCGTGCCGGATCGCGCGGCCCGCCCCCCGGCTCGGCGAGCACACCCGCGAGGTGCTGGCCGGGCTCGGCTACGGCCCGGAGCGCGTGGCCGCCCTCGTGGACGGCCCGCCGCGTCCATGAAGGAGGCGCGAGCGGGGGACCTGCCGCGGTTCGAGGCGGAAACGAGGGCCTAGCCGGAGCGGGAGCGGAGGCGGGCTTCCAGCTCCCTCACCCGCGCCTCCGCTTCCAGGCGTCTGGTCCGCTCCTCGTCCGCCCGCGCCTTCGCTTCCAGGCGTCTGTCTTCCAACTCTTCCGACGTTGGGAGCCGCTCTCCGGTGTTCGGGTCGCCGAGCCGCAGCAGGCGGTCC
>CAZSPS010000262.1:0-3074 GCA_964608875.1 uncultured Ectothiorhodospiraceae bacterium | reverse complement strand
CCCGAGCACCTGATGTTCGGCCTGCGCTGCGCCCTCGACCTCATTCAGGAGGAGGGGCTCGAGAACGTGTTCCGACGCCACGCCCTGCTCGCCGAGGCCACCCGCACGGCGGCGTCCCGCTGGGCCGAGGGCGGCGCCCTCGAGATCAACGTCGTCGAGCCCTCGGAGCGCTCGGACTCGGTCACCACCTTGCGTCTGCCCGGCTGCGACGCGCGCGCGCTCATGGACTTCTGCCGGGACGAGTGCGGGGTGGTGCTCGGCATCGGCCTCGGGGAGGAGCTGGCCGGGCGGGCGGTGCGCATCGCCCACATGGGGCACGTCAACGCCCCCATGATGCTCGGCGTGCTGGGGGTGGTGGAGACGGCGCTCACCGCCCTCGGCGTCCCCCGCGGCGAACGGAGCGGGGTGGCGGCGGCGGCGGAGCTGCTGGCCGGCGCGCTCGCCGCCGGGCGGCCGGGCGGCGCGGAGTCCGAAGCCGCCTAGGGCGTCCGGCGGCCGTCATCCGCCGCTGCCGCCGCCGCGGGCGGGGGCGAGGCGGCCGAGCGCGGCGGCGGCCGCGTCCGCCGCGCGCCGCCCGCTCTCCCAGGCCCCGTGCACGGTCGAGTAGCCGTGGCGCGAGGCGGCCTCGCCCGCGAACCACAGGCGCCCCGCCAGCGGCGCCGCCAGTGCCGCCCGCAGGCCGCCGCCGCCCGGACGCGCGAAGGAGTACGCGCCGCCGACGTCGGCGTCTTCCGCCCACCCGCTCATCACCGCCGCGCCCGCCCGCCGCACGGCGTCCGCGCCGAACGCCGCGGCCAGGCGCTCCAGCACCAGGGCGCGCGCTTCGGCGAGACCCGCCCGCTCGAGGTCGAGCGCCGTCCCGGCGCCGGCGTAGGCGGTGGCGATGGCGTGTCCGCAGGGCCGGACCTGGAAGGCGAGGGCGTCCGCCCCGCCGCCGCCGAAGAAGCCCCAGGCGTCTTCCCCGGCGTCGCCCCATGGCCGCTCCAGGGCGCCGGGAGCGAGGCGCACCGCGATCCGGAGCGCGTGGCCGAGCCGCAACCCCTCGAACGCCTCGCGCTTGGCGTCGGGCAGGGGAGGGTCGAAGCGGATCCGCCCGCGCGCGAGGACGGTGGTGGAGACGGTGACGATGGCGGTGCGCGCGCGCACGCGCCCGGCGGCGCCCTCGACCTCGACCCCGCCGCGGCCCCAGCCGACGCTCCGCACGGGCGCGCGGAGGCGGACGGGGACCCCGGCGGCGAGGCGCGCGACGAGGGCGCCGAGGCCGTCACGCACCTGGCGGTTGTCTCCGCTGTCGCGGTAGCGGGCGAGGTCGGCGGTCGAGACCGCGCCCGGAGGCGCGCCGTTCAGGATGCCGAACCACGCCTCGTACAGCTGCGACCAGCGGTGTCCGTGCTCGAGCGCCGCGCTCGCCGGTACGTCCCGGCCGGCCGCGCCCGCGGCCTCGACGAGGCGCGACTGCCGGCGTTCGAACGCCGCCCATTCGGCGCGCCCGGCCGCGTCCGTCCAGCCGCCGCGGCCGTGGATGCGCCGGGGGGAGCGCGGCCTGACGAGCGCGAACCCGAAGCGCGCCGCCGCGGGCGCGAGCGGGTTGCGGTCCGCCGAATGCAGCCAGTGGCATCCGAGGTCGAAGGGCAGGCCGAGGGCGGCGCGGTCCGTGCAGGCCCGGCCTCCGGCGCGGTCCTTGGCCTCGAGCACGAGGCAGCGCACCCCGAGCGCGCGTAGCCGCCGCGCCGCGGCGAGCCCCGCGGCGCCGGCCCCGACGATCGCCGTCTCGACCTCGTCCGTCCTCATGCCGCCCCCGGTACGGACCCTCCCGTTCCCCCGCATCGCGCCCCGCACCGGCGCCCGAAACATGGCGAAACTGTCCGGACGGCCTCGGCCGTGCCCGGATTCGTAGGATAAACACCTACGAAAGACGCGCCGATTTCCTACTCCTGTCGGGTCCATTTTCCTACACCTTCCTGCTGCCTCCGGGCCGATCCGCGGATAAGGTTCCGCAGGGGCTTGAGGGGGCGGACGCGTCCCGCTCCCCGCGGGCTCCATGGCATCACCACTCATGACCCACCGGAGAGAAGACGAATGCAACAACGCAGAAGGAACGGCTCGATTCGGGCGTTATTGGTCGCGGACGAAGCGCTCTTTCGAGCCCTGATGAAGGAACGTCTGGAGTCCAGCGGGAGGATCGAGGTCGTCGGCGAAGCCTCAAGTGGAGAGGAAGCGCTGCAGATAGCCCGCATCCGGCGGCCCGAGGTGGTCGTGCTGGACATCAACCTCGCCGGCATGAGCGGGGTCGAGACCAGCCGGCTGCTGAAGCGGGTCGACGGATCGTTGCAGGTGCTGGCGCTCAGCCCGAGCGTGGACTGCAACGTTCCCCTGCGCCTGCTCGCGATGGGGGTGAACGGCTACGTGAGCAAGGCCTGCACTCCGAACGAGCTCGTGCACGCGGTGCGCGACGTGCACAACGGGGACGGCTACCTCGACACCCGCGTCGCGCGCGAGATCGTGCTCGACCACGTGAACGGCCGCACGTCCCCGCTCGATGCCCTGACCCCGCGCGAGCTCGAGGTGATGACCTGGATCGCCAAGGGCAAGCGGGTCTCGGAGATCGCCCAGGCGCTCTCCCGCAGTCCGAAGACGATCAGCACGCTGCGGAGCCGGATCATCAGGAAGCTCGACGTGAGCACGGACGTGGAGATCACGCTGGTGGCGCTGCGTTACCGCGTGGTCAAGCTGAACTTCCATTGCTGACGCGCGTCCGGCCGGCAACGGAAGGCCGCCGCGTCGTCGGGTATGCTGTCCGGCATGGGAGACGAGGCGGCGGCCAGCTTCGACGCCAGCGCCTTTCTGAGGACGGCGCCGAACCGCGCGGGCGTGTACCGGATGCTCGACCGGCGCGGGCGGGTGCTCTACGTCGGCAAGGCCCGCAACCTCAGGCGCCGGCTCGCGTCCTGGCTGCGGGGCGGCGCCCGGGACGCGAAAGGCATGGCGTTGCTCTCGCACACCGCGTCGGTGGAGGTGACCGTCACCCACACCGAGACCGAGGCGCTGCTGCTCGAGAACAACCTCATCAAGGA
>CAZSPS010000261.1:0-9228 GCA_964608875.1 uncultured Ectothiorhodospiraceae bacterium | reverse complement strand
CCGGAGGACGGGACGAGTCCGGGGGGCCGCCGCCGGCGCGGGGCGGCGGGCGGCGCGGGCGCCACCCGGTGCGGAGCGCCCGCACCAGGTAGTGCAGCAGGTAGAACACGATGGCGAGGATGACCATCACGACGATGCTCGCCACGCGCGCGCCGAAGCCCACGTCCGGGGCGCCGCCGCCGGCGCCGCCGTCCGCCGCCATGAGCTGCTCGCTCAGCATCTCGATGGCCTGGATGACGGCGCCCGCGAAGAAGATGACCGCCACCAGGATCGCGATCTGCAGCGTGTCGTACACCAGCCCCGTCGCGTCCAGCTCCCCGCCGTCGCGGAACACCTGGCGGCGGAAGGACTGCCAATGGGCGAAGACGTAGGCCGCCACCCCGACCAGGGAGGCGAACCAGAA
The DNA here is from genome assembly GCA_964608875.1 of uncultured Ectothiorhodospiraceae bacterium. Taxonomy (GTDB): domain Bacteria; phylum Pseudomonadota; class Gammaproteobacteria; order HK1; family HK1; genus JAJDXW01. The sequence goes on along the minus strand of CAZSPS010000261.1, from coordinate 8,825 downwards.
CAGCACGTTGCTGAAGCGGATGCCGGGGATGCGTTCGAGGAGGTAGCCCTGGAACGGCTGGTAGAAGTAGAGGAAGAGGAGCCCGACGACGACCGCGACGAGCACGATCCAGGGCCGGGGACGCCGCCAGAAGCCCGCTTCGTCGTTCATGGCCGCTTCGAGCCTCGCTGCCCATCCTCGCCGCGGCGCGGCGGCGGAGCGTACGCCGCCGGAGCCGCTCCGGCGGATGGTACATCATGCGCCGGGCGGGGAGCCGCGGCCGGCGGCGGCGGCGGCGGTGGCGCGGACGCGGGCGCGGCGGCGAGCGCGCCTCGGAACGCCGCGAGCGAGCCCTCGATCCGGTCCCGGTCGAGGCCGCGCCCGATGAACACGATGCGGGTGCCGCGCCGCGCGCCATCGCCCCCGCCCCCGCTCCCGCCTTCGCCATCGTCTCCGCTCCCGCCGCCGCGCCGCCACGTGCGCGGCCACTCCGGCAGGTGCACCGGCGGGTGCACCGTGTGCTGGACGGCGTTCAGCAGCACCGGGCCGTCCAGCTCCGGCACGTCGAGGATGCCCTTGACCCGCAGGAGGTCGCGGCCGTAGCAGTGGAGCAGCATCCCGAACCAGATCCCGAACACGGTCCAGTCGATGGGCTCGCCGGTGTCGATGCAAAGCGAGGCGACCCCGTGGGTATGCCGATGCTCCGGGGACGGGGCCGCCGCGCCCGCCCCGAACCAGCGCCCCGCCTCGGCCGGGCGGTCCTGCGCCCGGTGCGCGTCCTCCTCCAGCAGGGCCGCCTCGACCGGCGAGGCGGCGGCGTCCACGATCGGGGCCGCGGGATTGATGGCCGCGAGCCGCGCCCCGAGGGCGTCCGCGCCGCCGTCCGGCGGCGCCGGGAGGTCGGTCTTGGTGAGCACCAGCCGGTCGGCCAGCGCCACCTGCTTCGCCGACTCCGGGTAGCGCTCGAGCTGCTGCGCCCCGTGCACCGCGTCGACCACCGTCACCACCGCCCCCGGCCGGTAGTGGTGCCGGAGCACCGGGTCCGCGAGCAGGGTGTGGAGGATGGGGGCGGGGTCGGCGAGCCCCGAGGTCTCGACCACCACCCGGTCGTAGCGCGGCGCCTCGCCGCGCTCGCGCCGGCCGTGCAGATCGAGCAGCGCCCCCCTGAGGTCGTCCCGCACGGCGCAGCAAACGCACCCGTTCGCGAGCAGCGCCACGCTCTCCGACACCGCTTCGAGCAGGTGGTGATCGAGCCCCACCTCCCCGAACTCGTTCACCAGCACCGCGGTGCCGGCGAGGCGCGGCGAGGCGAGCAGCCGGCCGAGCAGCGTCGTCTTGCCGCTGCCGAGGAAGCCGGTCACCACGTTGACCGGGATGAGGGCGGCGGGGTCCATCCGGCTCACGCCGCCGGGCGCGGACAGTCCCCCGAGGCGCCGGCGGCCGCACGGCCTGCGAGACGCGCGAGGCAGAGGACGCTCGGCAGCATCCGCCGCACGATGAGCCGCACCCCTTCGGCGTTCGGATGGATGCCGTCCGCCTGGTTGAGCCGGGCCACGGCGGCCACCCCCTCCAGCAGGAACGGATAGAGGAGCGCGCCGTGGCGCGCGGCGAGCTCGGGGTAGATGGGATCGAAGCGGTCGGCGTACGCCCGGCCGAGGTTGCGCGGCGCCATCATCCCTGCGAGCAGCACGGGCAGGCCGCGCCCGGCGAGCGTGCCCAGGATGCGGTCGAGGTTGGCGCGGGCGAGCGCCGGGTCCAGCGCGCGCAGGGCATCGTTCGCGCCGAGGGCCACGATGACCGCGTGGGGGTCGTCCGCGAGCGCCCATTCGAGGCGCGCGAGCCCCCCGGCGGTGGTGTCGCCCGACACCCCGGCGTTGACGATCCGCGCGTCCACCCCGCGCGCGCGGAGCGCCGCCTCGAGCCGCGCCGGCAGCGCGTCCGCGGGCGCCACCCCGTAGCCCGCGGTGAGGCTGTCGCCCAGCATCAGGATGCGGAGCGGGCCGTCGATGGCGGCGGACGCCGCAGGCGCCGCCGGACCGCAGAGCAGGGCCGCGAAGACGAGCGCCGCCGCCCGCGCCGCGCCCCGCGCCGGAAACATTCGGGACACACGGGGTTGGTATCCTGGGCGCAACGCAACCCCGGCCGCACGACGCCCATGTCCGCCAACGCCTCCCATCGCCCCATCGTATCGATCGACACCCTCGGCGTCACCCTGACCGGCGCGGCCGGCGCGGTGGAGGTGCTGCGCGGCATCGACCTCGAGGTCGCGCCCGGCGAGACGGTGAGCGTGGTCGGGCCTTCCGGCGCGGGCAAGACCACGCTGCTCATGGTCGTCGGCGGCCTGGAGCGGCCCTCGGCGGGGCGGGTCACGGTGGCCGGGCACGACCTCGGCGCCCTCGGCGAGGACGAGCTGGCGCGCTTCCGGGGGGACCACGTCGGGATCGTGTTCCAGGCCTTCCACCTCATCCCCACCATGACCGCCCTCGAGAACGTGGCCGCGCCGAGGGAGCTCGCGGGCGAGGACGACGCCTTCGAGCGCGCGCGCGAGGAGCTGGCCGCGGTCGGCCTCGGCCACCGGCTCGGACACTATCCGGGCGAGCTGTCCGGCGGCGAACAGCAACGGGTGGCGATCGCCCGCGCCCTCGTCAACCGCCCGGGCCTGCTGCTTGCGGACGAACCCACGGGCAACCTCGACGGGGCGACCGGAAGCCAGGTGATCGAGCGCCTGTTCACCCGCACCCGCGAGCGCGGCGCGGCGCTGATGCTGATCACGCACGAGGCGGCGCTCGCCGGCCTCTGCGACCGCACCATCCGCATCGCCGACGGCCGCCTCGAGCCGGTGGCGGGCGCGGCCTCGGCCTCGGCCACGGGCGCGGACCCCGGCGGCGCGCCACCGCCCCACGCGGCCGGCCCGCGCTAGCCCCCGTGCCGTCCACCGCTCTCCGGTTCGCGGCCCGCGAACTGCGCCACGGCGTGCGCGGGCTGCGCGGGTTCGGGGTGTTCCTCGCCTGTCTCGCGCTCGGCGTCGGGGCGATCGCGGGCGTGCAGTCCACCGCCAGCTCGATCGTCACCGGCCTCGACCGGGACGGACGGGAGATCCTGGGCGGGGACCTCGTCCTGCGCCGCATCTACCGCGACCTCGCGCCCGCGGAGCGGGCCGGCCTCGCGCGCTACGCGGACGCCTCCACCGGCTTCGTCGAGATGCGCACGATGGCCCGCCCCCCGGCCCCGGAGGAGGGAGCCACGGCCGAGGCCGAAGCCGGCGTGCTGGTCGAGCTCAAGGCGGTGGACGAGCGCTACCCGCTCCTCGGCGCGGTCGAAACGGCGCGGAGCGGCGGCGGCGACGCCCCCGGCCCCACCCTCGCGGACGCGCTCGCCCGCACCGGCGGCGTCTACGGGGCGCTGGTGGAGCCGTCCCTCGCCGAGCGCATGGCCCTCGCCGAAGGCAGCCTGCTCGCGCTCGGCGAGACCCGGGTGGAGGTGCGGGGGGTGCTCGCGCGCGAGCCGGACCGGGCCGCCTCGGGCGGACCGTTCGGCTTCTGGCCGCGGGTGCTCGTCGGCCGCGGCGCCCTCGCCGAATCGGGGCTGGTGCGCGAGGGCAGCCTGGTCCATTACCAGTACGCCCTCAGCCTGCCGCCGGGCGCCGACCCGGAGCAAGTCCGGGAGGAGCTGTACGAACGCTTCGAGCCCGACGGCTGGGACGTGCGCACGTACCGGGAGGCGGCCCCCGGCATCCAGCGCATGATCGAGCGGCTCGGCTCCTTCCTGAGCCTGGTCGGGCTCACCGCGCTGCTCGTCGGCGGGGTCGGGGTCAGCAACGCGGTGCGGGCGTGGCTCGACACGAGGCTCGATGTCATCGCCACCCTGAAGTGCATCGGCGCCTCGCGCCGCACGATCTTCGCGACCTACCTCGCGCAGCTGACGGCGCTGGCGGGGGTCGGGGTCGCGGTGGGGCTCGCCGTCGGCGCGCTCGCGCCGGCCGCCGTGAGCCGGGCGCTGGAGGGGCTGCTGCCCATCCCGCTCGCGCTCGGCGTCTATCCCGGGGTGCTCGGCCTCAGCGCGCTCTTCGGGCTGCTCACGGCCGTCACGTTCACGCTGTGGCCCCTGTCGCGGGCGCACGAGACCCCGGCCGTCGCCCTGTTCCGGGGCGCGGGCCTCGGGGTGCGCCCCGGACGGCCGGCGCACCTCGCCGCGGCGCTTGCGGGCGGGGCCGCGCTCGCCGCCCTCGCCGTCCTGAGCTCCCCCGACCGGGTGTTCGCGGCATGGTTCGCGGGCGGGGCCGCGCTCACGCTCGCCGTCTTCCGGGCGGCCGGCTGGGGGGTGGTGCGCGCCGCCGGCGCCGTCCACCGCAAGCCCGCGGAGCCGGCGGCGCCGCCGCCCGCCCGCGCCCGCCGCCGCAGCCGCACGAAGGCCGCCCTTCGCCTCAGGATGGCGCTCGCCAACCTCTACCGGCCCGGCAACGCCACGGCGGACATCGTGCTCTCGCTCGGGCTCGGCCTCACCGTGCTCGTCACCGTCGCCCTGGTGGAGGCGAACCTGCGGCGCAGCATCGTCGAGTCGCTGCCCGAGGATGCGCCCGCCTTCTTCTTCATCGGCATCGAGGGGGATCGGCTCGAACGGTTCGCCGGGACCGTGTCCGGGATCGAGGGCACCGGGCGGTTCCGGTCGGTGCCCTTCCTGCGCGGGCGCATCGTGCGGGTGAACGGGCGCGATGCGCGCGAAGCGCTGGTCAACGAGGAGCACGCCTGGCTCATCGAGAGCGACCGAGGCCTCAGCTATGCGAGCGCCCCGGACGACAACCCGACGGCGGCCGGGGAGTGGTGGCCGGTGGACTACGCGGGGCCGCCGCTCCTGTCGGTGGACGTGGACGTCATCAAGGCGTTCGAGATCGGGCTGGGCGACACCATCACCCTCAACGTGCTCGGACGCGAGATCACGGCCGCGGTGCGCCACGTGCGCCGGATCGAATGGCGGGGGATGCAGCTCAACTTCGCCCTGCTGCTGTCGCCGGAGCCGATGCGCCGCGCCCCGCACGGCCACGTGGCCACGGTGAGCGCCACCGCCGAAGGGCGGGCGGAAGTCGAGCGCGCGCTCGCGCGCGAGTTCCCCGAGGTCTCGGTGGTGCGCACGCACGAGGCGATGGAGCGGGTGGCCGAGCTCACGGGCGACATCGCGGGCGCGGCGCGTCTGGTCGGCGGCGTCACCTTGCTGGCGGGAGCCCTGGTGCTGGCCGGGGCGGTGGCGGCGGGCCACCGGCGGCGCACCTACGAGAGCGTGGTGCTCAAGGTGCTGGGGGTGCGGCGGCGCGACGTGGCCCTCATCCACGCGGCGGAGTTCACGCTCCTGGGGCTGCTGACCGGCGCCGTCGCGGCGGCGTCCGGCACCGTCATCGCCTGGTCGGTGGTCACCCGTGTGCTGGACCAGGAGTGGACGTTCCTGCCGGGCACGGTCGCCGCCACCATCGGGCTCTGCGTGCTCCTCACCGTGGGCCTGGGGCTCTTCGGGACCTGGCGCGCGCTGGGCGCGCCCGCCTCCCCCTACCTCCGCAACGAGTGAGCGGCGAGGGCGGTTGACATCGGGAACGACCCGCCCTACAGTGCGGAGGGTGGCGACATGGCTCATGAGGTGCGGGACGGAGCGAGTATCCAGAAAGCGGCTGCGGCATAGGGAGTTGAACACATGACAGTCACTTCAAACGCTCTTGCCCCGAGTGTGAATGGAACGGGGACAGGACGCCGGATCGCACGGCGGCGTTCGAAACAATTGATTGCCTTTGGCTGGTACGGCGGGAAGTTCTCTCATTTGAATTTCCTGATTCCCTTGATTCCGAAAGACGCCTTGCATTTCTGCGATGTATTCGGCGGCTCGGCGGCAGTCTTACTCAACCTCAACCCTTACCCGGTTGAGACCTACAATGACCTCGACTCCGAACTCGTCAATTTCTTCGAGACATTGCGCAGTCAGGGATCGAAGCTCACCAAGGCGATCGGACTAACGCCGTTCTCCCGAGAGGAGTTGGCCCGCGCCTGTACACCGGAAAAGGGGCTGACCAAACTGGAACGGGCGCGACGGTTCTACATTCGGGCGCGTCAGACTCGTACCGGACTGGCGCAAACAAGCAGCGAAGGCCGCTGGGCGCACTGTGTTCTAACCTCAAGGGCAGGCATGGCAGGGGCGGTATCGCGATGGCTCGGCTCTATCGAGGGTCTTCCTGAGATCGCGCAACGACTCCAGCGCGTGCAGATCGAAAACGCCCCGGCGATCGAGGTAATACAAAGATACGATACCCCCGATACTGTCTTCTATCTCGATCCCCCGTATGTGCATGAAACACGCGGCGATGTAGCGGCTTATGGTTTCGAAATGACGGACCAGGGGCATATCGAGCTCGCAGGTATCTTGAAGCAGATTCGAGGCCGTGCCATACTTTCCGGATATCGAACCGCACTTTATGACGACCTGTATGCCAAATGGCGCCGGGTAGACGCCGAAGAACGCATCTGCCATTCGGTACGCAAGCCGCGCCAGGAATCAGTCTGGATGAATTTCTAAAATGATGGACAACGCCCAAATCAGAGAATGGCTGGAAGTTGAGTGGGCAAAGGCCCTGTCAGCTGAAGATACACGTCCCGATCCGGACGTGGACCGGTTAGTAAACTCTCAAAGCCAGTCCATTCGCTATGCAGTGCTTACGCAGATCCTGGGAAAAATCGCCGATCCCACCCGGAGTCTGTTGTGCCTCCAGCTAAGCTCCGGGGGAGTTGGAGCATGGGATGCACGAAGTTTCTGCGTGGCGGTTATCGTACCGTGGACTGTAGAGAATCAAAACGTGATAGGCAACAGTCCGGATCCGTACGTTAGTAATCCACTGCGTCGTGCGAGGTTAACCCTCGACATGAGCGGCACGAACAAGAAAGACAAGGATGACTGGCAAGCCTTGGTTAAATTATTTCAATCTTTGGATAATAAGTCGTCTCCCGATCTTCAAAAGACTTATAGGCGGTGTTTGGCTGCAGTTGCACGACGACTGGCAAAACAAAATTTCCAATATCAAATTCCAATGCGCATTGGTGCAACCAAGACAGAGACCATGTTAGAGGAGTTTCTTGACGAACAAAGCGGTGGGCTTCGACCGATGGTTGTTGCAACGGCGCTGATGAAAATCATCGGTAAAGGATTCAATCTCTTCCATCACGTCGAATCGCAAGGGGTAAATGAAGCCGATACGGCATCTGGTGTCCCAGGCGATATAATGTGCTACGCTGAGGATAACACCGTAGTGTTGGCTGTGGAAGTCAAAGATCGAAAACTTAACCTTACAGACGTTCAATCATCTACACGAAAGGCGGAGCAGTCCGACACGGAGCTGTCAAATCTTCTTTTTACAACCTCTGGAATACAGCCATCAGAAAAAGATCAGATCGACGATTTCATAGAACGCAAATGGGCGTCTGGTCTGAATCTTCATCAGGTCAATCTTCTCGATCTTGCCGCGATCAGCTTCGTCTTGCTTGACGAAACATGGCGCCCCAAACTGTTGCGTGAAATAGGAACCGACCTCGACCGACGCGGTAGCCACGAGCATCGAAAAGCATGGCACGATCTCTTGCTGCGCATGCTTTCTGAAGAAGAACAGCGCTAGCGGGAGAGGCGGGACAGGAGGTCCGGGTCGAGGGGGTCGCAGGGGCGGCCGAGCAGCCGCTCCGCCGCCGGCCACAGCTCGCCCAGGTGGGGGACGAGCGCGCTCCGGCCGGTCTTCGTGCTGAGCACGTAGGACGAGGCGGACCAACCGGAGAGGACCAGCCCCAGGGGGTCGAGCACCCGGTTCACCAAGCGCACCCGCTGCTGGTGTTCGTGCGCGGCGGTCACGCGGGGCCGGCCACCGCCTTCGCCCGCTGTCCCGCCACCGCTACCGGCCGCCGCCGCACCCGCCACCCCCGCCGCGCCGCTGGCGTTCACGGCGCCGAAGATGGCGGGGCTCGCGACGCGCTCCGTCCAGTGCCGCTCCCCGCCGCCCAGCATTCCGCAGAGTCCGCACGTCGCGGGGCCGCGCCTCAGTTCGCGCTCCCGGCTCGCGCCCCGGCGCCGCCGCCCCCGTCGCGCTGCGCGGGCAGCGGACGCGGAAGTCGTCCGCGATCTCGTCGAAGGTACAAAAGCGCACGCCGGCATGGGAGGCCATGTGCTCGTGGAGGCGCTGGTGCATCAGGAGCACCTGGGGCGGCCCGACACGTCGGGGTGGATCGTCATCCCCCGCTCCCCGCCCATTTGACTTCGGCGGCGTGTCCGGGGCCTAATCTGCCTCGGGCGGGGAGTGGGCGAAAAGGGCTTTCGAGCCGCGCGTTCTGCCGGACCTTAGCGCCGGGTTGAGGGGTTTGCGACCTCACTCGCTCCCCGCCCTCTTTTTCTTCTTCGACCTCAAGTACCGGTTGACTTCGGCGGCGCGTCTGCGATCTAATCCGCCTTGGACGGGGGGCGGGCGAAAAGGGCTTTCGAGCACGCGCTTTGCCGGCCCTGGCGCCGGGTGTGAGGGGGAAGCGACCTCATCCGCCCCCCGTCCCCTTTATCGCGTATTGGCGCCTGGTCTTGATGTAGGTGGTCAGGTGCGCCTCTTCCGAAGAAGGGGCCTTGTCCAGCACCAGCAACCACACTTTCTTTTTGCTCGTCTCGTCGTCGACCCATAAGGCCCTCCGCCATCGTCGCCTGCGTTCCCGCCCTCGCGACCTCCTCGAACGGCGCGCCGCCGGGCCGTAAGTGCTCCTCCATCGCGCGCGGCGGATCTCTGGAAGGACACCGCGGACCACGAGGGCGCGCCCGTCGAGTCCACTGCGGCGTGGGCTGGGCGGGGG
>CAZSPS010000260.1:0-5547 GCA_964608875.1 uncultured Ectothiorhodospiraceae bacterium | reverse complement strand
CGGCCCCGTGCCCCCCTCCGGCACGAGCAGGGTGCTGCGCCCGCCCGCGGCCGCCATGGCCCAGGTGGTATCCGTCTGGCGCGTCACCCCGTGCGTGAGCGTGACGTCCCCGGCCCCATAGCCCCCGGCGGCCCAGAGCCGTAGCCGCTCCGAGGCCGTGAACGCGGCATAGGGCAGGACCGCCGTCAGCGACGCGTCCAGGGTGCCCGCGTCCGCCCCGCCGCCGTCACCCGTACTGTGCGTCAGGGCGAGGCCGAGGAGCCATTGGTCCCGGGCATAGTCGGCGCCCAGCGTGCCCGTGAGCACGTCGCCGTCCAGCCCGTGGCGGCCGGTCCGGCCCTCGAAGGTCGTGACGGCGCCCCGGCCCCAGAGGGCCAGCGTGCCGCCGGTCGCGTCCGGGCCGCCCGTGGCGGTGAAGCGGCTGCCCGTGAGCAGGGCGCGCCCGGTCACCGGGCGGACCGTGCCACCTGGCCCCGGACGAGCAGGGGCGAGCCCATCGCCAACAGGGCTGCCCCCGCCGGTGGGGATCCCAACGCCCTGCGCGAGGAGCCTGAGGGCCTGGTCTACCACGGTGTCGCCCGTGTCGTCGTCCGCGGCGGCCTGGGAGGTCCCGAACGGGACCGGCTGGCCGCCCAGCGTGCCTTGCAGGCCGGGGGTGCGCGGGGCCGCAAGGCGCCCGGCCAGGCCGTCCAGGGCCTGCTCCGCCACCGTGCGTCCGAACCGGCCCAGCCAGGCGCGCGACAGCGCGGCACTCGGCAGCCCGTCATTGTCGGCCACCGTGGCCGTGGCCACGTGGTGGGGGGCCGGGGCGATGGTATAGTCGGAGCCCTCCCGGACCGTCACGGTCACTGTGGCCGTCGGAGGGTCTTCCTGGACGAGATCGTCGTGCGTGGGGACGCGCACCGTCGCCGTGGGCGTGTGCGCCCGGAGGCGCACGGCCTGCGGCCCCGTGTGGGCGGCGAGGACAAAGGCGTGGCCCGGCTGGGCCACGGTGACCGTGACCGTGAGGTCGGTCTCGGGCGCGGGGGCGGCGTGCAGCCGGAAGGTGAGCGGGGTGCCCTCCTCAATGGGGCGGCCCGCGCGGTGCAGGCTCGTCACGCTGATCTCCGGGACCGACGCGTCGTTGTCGGTGACGGCGACGGTGGCCGCGGCCTGGGTAGGATGAGGCGCATACCCGGGGCCCGGCTGCACGGTGGCGGTGAGGGTGCCGTCCGGCTCGTCGGTGTCGTCGTCCACGGTTGTGACGGTCAGAGTCGCCGTGCCGCTCGTGCCAAGGGATACGGGCCGGCTACCGGCCTGGCCGCTCGTGGCAAAGGCGCCGCTGTCCGCGACGGTGACGGTGACCGTGATGCTCTCCGCAGGGGCGGGGTTCGCGGTCAGGGTGAAGAGGGCATTGCCGCCCTCGGTGACCGCGCCGCCGCCCGTGAGGCGCACCACCGGCGTGCCTGGCGGCAGGGCGTCGTTGTCGGTAATCGTCAGCGTGTGCGCCGACGGGCTGCCCACCGAATAGTCCGGACCGCTGGTCAGCCGCAGGACCACCGTCTCGTCGGGCTCCTCTGTGCGGTCGTCGCGGATCGCCACCGGGATGGTCACGCTCGTGGCGCCCGAGGTCACCGCGACCGAGCCGGAGTTCGCAATGGTGAAGTCGTGGCCGCGGCCGGCGGTTGCCGTGCCGCTCACGCTGTAGCCGAGCGTGATGGCCGACGGCGGGGCGGGCGAGAGGGTCACCCGCACGGGGCGTGTGCCCGCACTCTCCGCCGCACTCGAGGTGGCCTGTGCGAACTGTGCCACCGGCGTGCCCGGCGGCGGATCGTCGTTGTCGTTGACCGTCACCGCGGCCGAGGCTTGGGTGTTGTGCGGCGTGTAGCCGCTGCCGGTGGTGACGGTCGCGGTCACCGCGCCGCCCGGCTCATCCGTGCCGTCGTCCACGGTGCCCACGGTGTAGGTGGCGCGGCCCGACGACGAGATGGGGACCGTCTTCGGGCCCCGGTGGGCCGCGGCCACGAAGTCGCCCGTCTGCCCGATGGTCACGTTCACGGTCAGGGTGCCCGTGGGCGCGGGGGTCGCGGTCAGGGTGAAGGTGGCACTGCCGCCCTCGGTGACAGCCGACCCGCCCGCGATGCGCACCACCGGCGTGGTCGTGCCGTCGTTGTCCTGGATGGTCAGCGTGTGGACACCGGTGGTCCCCACCGTGTAGCCGCTGCCGGGGGACAGGGTCAGGATGACGGTCTCGTCAGTCTCGTCCGCGGCATCGTCAATGAGCACCACCGGGATGTCGATACTCGTCGCGCCCGAGGTCACGGCCACCGAGCCGGAGTTCGCAATGGTGAAGTCGTGGCCGCTGCCGGGTATGGCCGTGCCGCTGACCGCATAGCCCAGTGTGATGGCGCCGGCGGGCGCGGGGCTGAGGGTGACCCGCACGTTCTGCGTGCCGGCGCTCTCCGCGGCGCTGGAGGTGGCGGACGCGAATTGCGCCACCGGCAGGGGCGGGGTCGCATCCACGACGATATCGAAACTGTCCGCAACCGAGCCGCCGTTGCCGTCGCTCGCCGTCACCTTGACCGTCACGGTGCCGGTGTCGGCTAATTGAGGGGTCCCCGAGAAGGTCCGGGTGTCGGCGGTGAACGTCAGCCAGGTCGGCAGCACGTCGCCGTTGCCCTGCGTCGCCGTGTAGGTCAGCGGGTCGTTGTCGGCGTCGTCAAAGGTGTTCGCCGGGAAGGCGTAGCTGAACGCCGTCCCCACCGTCGCCGTCCGGTGGTTCGGGATGGTGTTGGCCACCGTCGGGGCCTTATTCGCCGTCGTCTCGTCCGAGATCGTCACCGTCCGCTTCGTCTTGTCGATCACCAGGCCGCGCGTGGCCAGGGGCTGGTTCACGCTGTCAACCACCAGCTCCACCGTCTCCCCGTTGTCCGCAACATCGTCCCGTAGCGCCACCACACGCACGTCCGTGCTCAGGGCGTGCAGCGGGAAGTGGAACGTGCCCTTGTCGGCATTGGACAGCGCAAGGCTCCAGCGGCTCTGCCCCGCCGGGCGGTACTCCGCCACCCAGTCCCTCCCGTAGGCGGCCGTGCCGCCCGCCTTGATGTTCACGTACAGGTTCGGGGGCATCGCGGGGAAGTTCCCGGGCCAGGCCAGGTTGAGGACCGACGTCCCCTCCGCACCCGGCGCGGCGTCCCCCTGCCAGTATCGGCCCGGCTGGGAGCCGACCGGTGGGTTGCCAACGGCCCCCTTCCCCTCCTCCACCTCCGCCCTCGACGGCGCGCCCAGCGTCAGCATGGGGGGCGGGTTGGCCTCGCCGTTGACGCGAAACTGCAATTTGGCTCTGAGATCCATCCAAAAGAGGTTGTCTGGTTGCATACGATTCCTGTTCACGCTGCCGTCGGCGATGCTCCAGCCGGCCGCGCCTGAAGCGTCTTCGGCGTTCGAAAAAGTAAAACCGAGAAATACGGAATTCACGTTGGCCGTGTTGGCAACGTCGAACACGACGAAGTAGGTGGTGTTCGCCGCAAGCTCGATACCACCGGCTGGCGCCGAAAACGTTATGGGCATGAGCGTGTTGGAACTTGGGATGGTGGGGACCGTCAGGGTCCCGACAAGGGCACGCGGTCGTTTCGCCGTTGGTGTAGTCGGATTTAGGCTGAGCCCCTGTAGTCTTATGGTAGCGGTTAACTCGGACGGAGAAAGGTTGCTGATTCCATTGGTGATTATCTCGACGCTGCTCAGGTTGTAGCCCGTGCTGTTGCTGCCGGTGGTGAACGCGTGGGCGCGGTCGTTTTGGAAGTTAGTCCCAAAGGCCGATGTTTGGCCGATGTTGCTGACGAGCACCCGCGTCGTCTGGGCGGCGGCGTCCGGGGCGGGGGCGAGGCACGACAGCGCCAGCAACGGCGCGAGGAGGAGCGCCCGAGCGATATGCCCGCGCGTCCCGGCGCCGCTGCGGGAAGGCTCAGGCGGTGATGACGGACGGCTTGGGCAGCGGAGCCAGCGCCGCCATGTGCTGGCCGCGCTCATGGCCGGCGGCTTGGCTTGGCTTGGCTTGGCTTGGCTTGGCTTGGCTTGGCTTGGCAAGATTATGGAACGAACACTCATGTCGTTTGTCAAGTGCGAGGACGCACTTGCAGCCATTTAGAGTAGATAGGCTAAAGCAGACCCATCGAGAAGGTCAAGTCGGGTGTTATAATAAAAAGTTGTGCTGTTTCGGATATTTTTAGGAGAGGCTCTCGTTGCCTGAACGAGTAGGGACCAACGATCGTTGGTCCCTACGGTCTTTGACCTGACAATGAGGGGTAGGTCATAGTCAATGTCCCATTCCTATGCCAGTCGAATCTGCGGGACCGGTTCGTGCGTGCCGGAACGTCGAGTGACGAACGAGGAGGTGGCAACGCAATTTGCTCTTCAGGGCCGAGACGTCTTTAGGGTCACCGGGATACGGGCCAGGCATTGGAGCCCGGAAGAGGAAACCTGTTCGCACTTGGCCGAGCGCGCGGCTCGACAAGCTCTGAAATCCTCAGGGCTGTCGAGTGATGCGATCGATGCCATCCTGGTGTCGACCACTTCTCCGGATACCCCTTTCCCATCCACGGCCTGTGCGCTTCAGGAACGGCTGGGCGCGCGTCGGGTGGCCGCCTTTGATCTTGCGGCATCATGCAGTGGATTTCTGTACGGCTTATCCATGGCCGACGCCTTTATCCGGTCAGGACAGTTTCGAAACTGCCTGGTGGTGGCGGCTGAGGTCAAATCCCGCTCGCTTCACGTGTCCCAGCCTGCGAGTGGACTCCTCTTTGGCGATGGCGCCGGGGCGGCGGTGGTGACCCGGGAAGAATCGCGGGATTCCCAGCCGGCTGCGGGGATCATGGCCATTCGACTCTATTCGGAGGGAGCCCACCATGACCTGATCACGATTCCGGCAGGCGGATCGAGGCACCCCATGAGCCAGGACACGATTCGCCGTCATCAACACAGCATTCGATTGCAGGGAGGGAAAGTCTATCGCGTGGCCGTCAAGCGATTGACGGAGGCGATCGAGGCGATCCTTCGTGAGACCGGGATGAACCTGTCCGAGGTCAAACAGGTGATTACGCATCAGGCCAACGGTCGGATGCTTCACACCATAGCGAAACGTTTGGGCGTGCATCAGGACCAGATCGTCTCAATTGTTGACCAGGTCGGGAATACGTCGTCGGCCTCTTTGCCGATGGCTCTGGATTGGGCGCACCGGCAGGGGAAATTTCGCGAGGGCGATCTGATTCTGCTTGGAGCGTTTGGTGGAGGACTAACGTGGGGCACGGCCTTGATTCGATGGTAAGGAACCTCTGATTTATTGTGATAGCGGGATGCAGGGCAAGGCGTCCCGGAGCGAAACCCGAGGCTTATCAAACGAGATAGGTGAGGGTTGAGCGAGGACACAACGCAGCCCTGCGCCCGATAGTGCATTAAAGCAGAGGTTCCTTACCATCGAATCAAGGCCGTGCCCCAGGTTAAGCCTCCGCCAAACGCGCCAAGCAGAATCAGATCGCCCTCGTGAAATTTCCCCTGCCGGTGCGCCCAATC
>CAZSPS010000259.1:0-6236 GCA_964608875.1 uncultured Ectothiorhodospiraceae bacterium | reverse complement strand
CGGGGCCGCTGACGGGCCGTATACGCGGGCGGTGGCGCGAGCATCATGTCCGGCGGGTGGGTGTTCGGCTACGGGTCTCTCATCTGGCGTCCGGGGTTTCCGCACCTGGAGGCGCGCGTGGCGCGGGTGCACGGGTGGGTGCGCCGCTTCTGGCAGGGCTCGCACGACCACCGCGGCCGGCCGGACGCGCCGGGGCGGGTGGTGACGCTGGCGCCCGCGCCGCGGGGATACGTGGACGGGGTGGCCTACCGGCTCGAGGCCGGGGTCATGCGCCGGGTATTCGAGGGGCTGGACCACCGGGAGAAGAACGGCTACGAGCGGTTCGACGTGGGGCTCGAGTTCCGGGACGGGGGGCGCGTGCAGGGCACGGTCTACGTCGCGTCGAGCGCGAACGAGGCCTTCCTCGGCCCCGCGCCGGTGGCGGCGATGGCCTCGCAGGTGCTCGCGAGCGCCGGTCCGAGCGGCGCCAACCGGGACTACGTGCTGCGCCTCGCCGAGGCGTTGCGCGAGCGCGGCATCGACGACGGCCACGTCTTCGCGCTGGAGCGCGAGGTCGCGGGGGCGGCCGTCGCTGGCGCTACGGACGCTCCCGCCGGTACTGCTCCGCCTCCCAGTGGACGAGGTCGTGCACGTCCTGCCGGCCCAGCTCCACCAGGACGTCCTGCGGACCCTGCCGCGCCAGGACCTCGTAATAGCACCTGAGCTGCGCGCGCCGGGCCTTGTCGAACCCCGGCTCCACGAACACCCCGTCGCCCTCGACGAAGAGCACCGGAGGCCGGTGCGCGCGGGCGTACTCCGCCGCCTCGCTGCGGGTGCGGAACACGGGGGCATCCGGCCCCAGGAAGACCACGTGGTCGGGATAGAGCGCCCAGGCTTCCCGCAGCCTGCGGCGGAGCGCCGGGATATGGACCAGGCGCTGGACCCACGCGTCCTCGTGCGCCGCGTAGCCGAGCGATTCCTCCTGGAACAGCGGCGGCGGCAGCGGCCCGACGTATTCCTCGCGCCACGCACCCGTCGCCTGCGCCCACGCCTGCGCGTCCCTGTCCGCGGCGAGGTCCTGCCTCAGGACCCTGCAGAGGTCCCAGACGCGCGCGTCGACGTCATCCGTGGTATCGCCGCCGACGAGGATGCCGTGGTTCTGCAGGAAAACGGTGTGGGCGCCGGGCGTGCGCTCGAGGGCCCGCGCGACGGCGCGGGCGAGGGGCGCGCCGGGCCGCCGGTACTCCACCCACTCCCAGCCGGTGCGGCTCCCGAGCCGCGCCTGCAACGCCGCCCGCGCGTCCGCCCGCACCAGCACGGCGAGCGGCTCCACCGCGTGCAGGTGCGCGACGACCGTGTGCGGCATGACGACGTGCATGAGGGTCTCGATCGAGGGCCGGCGGGCGCTCCCGCTGCCGCCGCCGGGCGCGGCGGTGGTATCGGCAGCGGCGGCGGTGGAGGGTGCGGCGGTGGCATCGGCGGCAGCGACGGCAGCCGAGTATGCGGCGGCGGCGGCGACGCCAGCGGAGTGCGCGGCGGCGGCGACGGCGGAGGGAGCGGGCAGCCGGGGTTCGGGCGCGCCGGGCTCGTCCGTCTGCGCCAGGACCGCCTTCAACTCGTCGAGCTCCATGGGTACGAAGACGTCTTCCCGCGCGGCATCGGCCAGCCAGGTCCCCGACGCCTTGATCCACAGGGTCCCGTACTCCTTCCAGGACACGTTGCCCCCGGCGCCCTGCACCAGCAGAGGGTCGCGGCCGAGATGGGCGCAGTACTGGCGGACGGAGTACCTCACCTCGCGCCGGCCCCCGCCTGCGCCTGCGCGCCGGTCTCCGCCCCCGCGCCAGCGCCAACCCCTGCCTCCGCGCCGGCCCGCGCCGCCCCCGCCGCGCCGCCCGCGAGGAAGCCCTGGCGCCGCATGAAGCCGCGCAGCTCCTGGAAGTCGCCGAACCAGGCGTCGGGCGCCGTGTCGTCGCGCCCCTTGCGCACGCCGGGGTGCACCTTCTGCAGCGTCACGGCGCCGATGGCGTCGCGCGCCCCCCGGATGTCGGCCTCGGGGTCGTCCCCGATCATCCACAGCACGTCGCCGGCGGCCCGCACCTTCTCCCGCACCAGCCGGAAAGGCGCCTCGTGCGGCTTGTCGGCGCCGGCCTCCTCGCTGGTGACCACGGAGTCGAAGTCGTTGTCCAGCCGCCAGTAGACCAGCTTCCTGAACTGGATCTGCGCCGTCAGGTCGGTGACCAGCGCGACCGGGATGTCCGACAGGCGAAGGTCGTCCAGCAACTCCCGCACCCCGTCGAACGGCACGGCGTTCCTCAGGAAGGTGCGCCAGTAGGTCTGCTCCAGGTCCAGCACCGACAGGAGCCTCGAACCCAGCCCCTCGATCTCCAGCATGCGCTGGAAGTAGAGCAGGCGGCTGTGGGAGGACGCCGTGCGCCCGAGCTGCGCCTTCACCTGGTCCCGCGCCTCCCGGAACGCCTGCTCGCAACGCCGGGGCGTGATGGAGAAGGCGCCGGAGAGCTTGTCCACCACGGCCCGCCACGCGGCCTCGTGCGCCGGGTCGTAGGGGTAGAGCGTGTTGTCGAGATCGAACAGCACGGCCTGCGGCCGGGCCTGGAACCTGTCGGGGTGTCTGAGCTGCATGCCTGATTCCTGCCCGCCCGTCTGCCTGCCTGCGAACCCGCCGAAGACCGGCGCGCATGATAGAGGCGGCGGCCCGGCGTTGCACGGCGGCGCGCCGTGGGCGGGCCGCCCGCCGGCCCGCCCGCCCGTCAGCCGCCGGCGTCTTTCTTCTTGAAGAAGAACAGGTTGCCGGTGCGGGCGCCGAGCGTGTGCGACTCGAGGGCGAGGTAGTTCGTGACGTGCTTGGCGAACCCGGACCGGCGCACGACCAGGCAGTCGTACTCCAGGAACTTCCGCAGCCGGGAGAACGCCTCGGGCCGCCCGTCCGGCTTGACCCTCACGGGACCGCGTATGGGCGGAAAGCCGTCCACGGGCCCCTTCGCCCTCCGCCGCAGCAGCCGGAGCTCGCCCTCCGTCAGCCCGATGGCGGCGGTGCCGGTACAGGCTTGCACGGGTCTCCCGATCTGCCGGAAGAAGGCTTCGTTCACGGGCCGTATTCCCGACGCGAGGGACAGGCTCGCGCCCAGGAACAGCAACGCCAGGCCCGCCGACGCCCCGGCCCCGATGCGCGCGAGGACGGGGGAGGAGGCCCTCGACAGCCGCCCGAGCAGGTCTCCGGCGCCGAGCGCGATGACGAAGCTCATGGCGACGTACACCGAAGGTACGTTGCGCGAGGTGTAGTAGGCGGCGCCCACCATGGACCAGAGGACGAAGACGATGAACGCTCCCAGCACGTACACGGCGGCGAATCGGCGTCGGGGCGGCAGGGCGAGCCACGCCAGCGCCGCCAGGAACAGCGGCACGACGAACCAGCCCGTGTCCTCCATCACGTCCCACGCCCGCCCGCCCCAATCGTCCCTGGAGGTGGTGTGCCCGACCCCGTAATGGAAGACGTTCCACAACGTATCGTCGAAGAAATCGTAGACCGAAGCCGCATTGACGTTGATCAGCACCATGAACGCCGCG
This sequence comes from uncultured Ectothiorhodospiraceae bacterium, assembly GCA_964608875.1. GTDB lineage: Bacteria > Pseudomonadota > Gammaproteobacteria > HK1 > HK1 > JAJDXW01. Next base: position 2,672 of record CAZSPS010000259.1, on the reverse strand, counting down.
AAGCACAGCAGGAAAAGCTCGATGCGCCAATCGAGCTTGCGCCGCGCGCCCGCGCCGCCGCGGGCGGGCTCGCCGCCGCCGCTGCCGCCGCCGCCGCTCACGTTGAACGCCACGTATGTGAACAGCGCGGCGGCCACCATGATGCCGGTCAGCTTGGTGGACAGGGCGGCCGCGGCCAGTAGCGCGCACCAGGCGACCCTGCGGTACTTCGACAGGTTGCATCCGAGGCACAGGAACGCCGCCATGTTGAAGACCAGGAACATGGTCGTTTCGGTGTAGAAGATCGCGAACTGCCTCCACAGGAGGGGGCTGGCCAGTACGAGGCTCCCATAGACGGCCGCGGCCCCGATACCGAAACGCGCGAACAACGCCCACGACGCGAGGGCGAAGCCGGCGACGGCCATCACCCCGTAGGCGAGCCGCATGAAGAAGGCGAAGTCCTGGATGTTGGTGTCTTGCCGGATGACGGTCTTGTGCCGCCACGGCGTGTAGTGCTCCCTGAGGTAGCCGCCGCCCGAACCTTCCACCCAGATGGTGCCTCCCCGGTTGGCGTTCATGTAGTACTGGCCGCCGGGATAGAGGAGCCGCGCGAACCACCGGCTGGTTTCGCCGACCTTGAAGTGGGGGTTGCGCTTGCCGAGGGGGTTCAGGTGGTCCCAGCTCATGTGCAGCGTGTGGTGCTCGTCGGGGTGTCCGAAACCGATGACGCGGCTGGTGAGGTTGAAGACGTAGGCGGAGCCGGACAGGAAGAAGACGCACAGCAGGACGGCGGCGGTGCGCCGGGAAGCGACGACGCGCTCCAGGGCCGCCGCCCAATCGGCCTTGCGGGGCGGCGCCGCCGGCCCCGGCGACTGCGCCGATTCGGGCGGCCGCACCCGGAACCTGTCGGGGCGTCTCAGCTGCATTCCCGATTCCTGCCCGCCTGCCCGCGAACCCGCCGAAGACCGGCGCGCATGATAGAGGGGGCGGCCCGCCCGCCTGCCTACTCGCCCGCCCGTCAGCCGCCGGCGTCTTTCTTCTGGAAGAAGAACAGGTTGCCGGTGCGGGCCCCGAGCGTATGCGACTCGAGGGCGAGATGGTTCGTGACGTGCTTGGCGAACCCGGACCGGCGCACGACCAGGCAGTCGTACTCCAGGAACCGCTCCAGGCTGGCGAGCGCCCCGGACCCGCCCGGCCCGTCCGGCCGGACCCTCACGGGACCGGCGATGCGCGGCAGGCCGTCGACCGGCCCCTTCACGTTCCGCCGCAGCAGCCGGAGCTCGCCCTCCGTCAGCCCGATGGCGATCGCGTCGGCGCAGGCCCGAACGGGCCGCTCGATCTCCCCGAAGAAGACTTCGCTCGCGGGCCGTATTCCCGATGCGAGGGAGAGGCAGGCGCCCAGGAACAGCAACGCCAGGCCCGCCGACGCCCCGCTCCCGATGCGCGAGAGGAGGGGGGAGGAGGCCCGCGACAGCCGCCCGAGCAGGTCGCCGGCGGCCAGCGCGACGACGAAGCTCATGACGGCGTAGAGCGCGGGCACGTTGCGCGGCCTGTAGTAGGAGGCGTCCGCCACCGACCAGAGGGCGAAGGCGGCGCACGCTCCCAGCACGTACACGGCGGCGAATTGCCGTCTCGGCGGCGCGGCGAGCCACGCCAGCGCAACCAGGAACAGCGGCGCGACGAACCAGTTCGTATCCCGCAGGACCCTCCACGCCCGCACACTCCAATCGTCGTCCGCGACGACCGTGTGGCCGACGTTGTAGTGGAAGACGTTCCACAGCGTGTCGCCGATGAAATCGCGGAGCGAGATCGCGTTGACGTTGATCAGGATCATGGCCGCCGCGAAGCACAGCACGAAGAGCTCGATGCGCCAATCGAGCCGCCGCCGCGTCCCCGCGCCGCGGCCCATGCCGCGGCCCATGTTGAACGCCACGTAGACGAACAGCGCCGCGGCGATCACGATGCCGGTCAGCTTGGCGGACAGGGCGGCCGCGGCCAGCACCGCGCACCAGGCGACCTTGCGGTACTTCGACACGTTCCGTCCCAGGCAGAGGAAGGCCGCCAGGTTGAAGAGCAGGAACAGGGTCGTTTCGGTGTAGAAGACGGAGAACTGCCGCCAAAGGAGGGGGCTCGCCAGCACCAGGCTCCCGTAGACGGCCGCGGCGCCGATACCGAAGCGCGCGAACAGGGCCCACGACACGAGGGCGAAGCCGGCGACGGCCAGCACTCCGAAGGCGAGCCGCATGAAGAAGACGAAGTCCTGGACGTTCGGATCTTCCCGAATGACGGCCGCGTGCCCCCATCGCGTGTAGTGCCGCTCGAGGTAGAGGCTCGGATCGTCCTTCCGCCCGACAGGGCCTCCCAGATGGCGGTTCATGTAGTACACGCCGCCGGGATAGAGGAGCCGCCCGAACCACCGGGTCGTTTCGCCGACCCTGAAGTGGTCGTTGGGCTCCCCGAAAGGATTCAGGTACTCGAAGGACAGGTACAGGGTGTGGTGCTCATCGACGTGTCCGGAATCGATGGCGCGGCCGGCGAGGTCGAAGACGCGGGCGGAGCCCGACAGGAAGAATGCGCACAGCAGGACGAGGGCGGTGCGCCGGGAAGCGAGGACACGCTCCAGGAGCCCCGGCCGACCGGCCTTCCGGAGCGGCCCCGCCAGCCCTCCCGTCGGCCCCGCCGCGGTTCTGCCC
>CAZSPS010000258.1:0-3013 GCA_964608875.1 uncultured Ectothiorhodospiraceae bacterium | reverse complement strand
CCCCGCCCCCACCCGGCGCTACCGCCCGCACCCGCGGGGCGCGCGCCTGGACCTGCGGGCGACCCTGCGGCGCGCGCTCCGCAGCGGCTCGGCGGCGGTGGCCCTTGCGCGCCGGCGCCGGCGCGCGCGCCCGGCCCCGATCGTGCTGCTGTGCGACGTGTCGGGTTCGATGAGCCGCTACTCGCGCGTGCTCCTGCACTTCGCGCACGCCCTCGCGCGCGCCCGCGAGCGCCGGGTGTTCACCTTCACGTTCGGCACCCGGCTCACGAACGTCACCCGCGCGCTGCGCGAGCGCGACGTGGACGCGGCGGTCGAGCGGGCGGCGGAAGAGGTGGCGGACTGGGCCGGCGGCACCCGCATCGGCAAGTGCATCGCCGCGTTCAACCGGGAATGGTCGCGCCGGGTGTGCGGCCAGGGTGCGGTGGTGCTGTTCGTCTCCGACGGGCTCGACCGCGACGCGGGCGAGGGGCTGGCGGGAGAGGTCGAGCGGCTGCGGAAGTCGTGCCGCCGGCTGGTGTGGCTGAACCCCCTGCTGCGCTACGAGGGGTTCGAGCCGAAGGCGGCCGGCATCCGGGCCCTGCTGCCGAAGGTGGACGAGCTGCGCCCGGTGCACGACCTCGAGAGCCTGGAAGCGCTCTGCGCCGCCCTCGCCGGACCGCCCGCCGGCCCGCGGGGAAGGGCCGACCGCCGGCCGCCCATCGCCGCCGCCGCCGACGTCCGGAGCGGCGCGCGATGAGCGAGCGCTGGAGCGTCGCGCTCCAGTACGTGTGGCCGCGGCGGCTGCTCTCGCGGCTCGTGCTGCACGCCACCCGGCTCCGCTTCGCCCCGCTGCAGCGTTGGCTCATCCGCACCGTCGTGCGGCGCTACGAGGTGGATCTCGGCGAGGCGGCCGAGCCCGACCCCCGCGCCTACCCGACGTTCAACGCCTTCTTCACGCGCGCGCTCCGCCCCGGCGCACGGCCCCTGCCGGAGGGCGAGCCGGAGGCGGTGGCCGCGCCGGCCGACGGGGCGGTGCTGCAGGCGGGCGCGTTCGAGGGCCGCACGCTCGCGCAGGCCAAGTCGTTCGCCTACTCCCTCGAAGCGCTGCTCGGGGGGGACGAGGAGGCGGCCGCGGCGCTCGCGGGCGGCAGCTACGCCACCGTCTACCTCTCGCCCCGCGACTACCACCGGGTGCACCTCCCGCTGGCGGGCGCGCTCGAATCGGTCGTGCACCTGCCGGGCGACCGCTTCAGCGTGAGCCCCGCCACCACGAGGCGGGTGCGCGATCTCTTCGTGCGCAACGAGCGCGCGGTCCTGCACTTCCGGGAGGACGGCGACGCCGGCCGCCCGTTCGCCGTGGTCCTGGTCGGCGCGCTGCTCGTCGGCAGCATCGAGACCCCCTGGACCGGTCCGGTGGCGGACCTTCCCGACCCCTCCCGCCCGGCGGCGGGGAGGCCTTCCGGGGGGCCGCTCCGGCGCTTCCGCCCGCGCGCCCCCGCCCTCGAGCGGGGCGCGGAGATCGGCCGCTTCAACATGGGCTCGACCGTCATCGTCCTCTTCCCGCCCGGCATGGTGCGCTGGCGGGCGGAGCTCGAGGCGGGCGCGCGCGTGCTGTGCCGCCAGGCGATCGGCGAGCGCGTCCCCCCCGCTAGCGCTCGCGGATGAAATCGAGGGCGCGGTCGAGGCGGGCCAGGGTGCGCTCACGGCCGATGAGGGCGAGGGTGGCGTCGAAGGGCGGCGACACGCCGCGCCCGGTCACCGCCACCCGCAGCGGCTGCCCGAGCTTGCCGAGCCCGACCCCCTCCTCCTCCGCCACCCGCCGCACGGCCGCCTCGATGCCGGCGGCGTCCCAGGGGTCGAGACGCTCGAGCGCGGCGCGCAGCCCGGCGAGCGGCGCCTGGGCCGCGGGCTTGAGGTGCTTGGCCGCCGCCGCTTCGTCGTAGCCGTCGAAGTCGCGGTAGAAGTAGTCCGCCGCCTCCGCCATCTCCGCGAGCGTCGACACCCGCTCGCGCAGCGCCTCGGCCACGGCGGCCGGCGCGGGGCCGGCGGCGCCCGGGACGTCCACGCCGAGGCGTTCGAGGTGGTGCGCGAGCTCGCCGCCGAGCCGCTCCGGGGCGCTCTCCTTGATGTAGTGCCGGTTGAGCCAGTCCAGCTTCCCGGTGTCGAACGAGGCGGCGGCGCGGTTCACGTCGGCCACGTCGAACAGCGCCACCAGCTCCTCGCGCGAGAAGACCTCCTGGTCCCCGTGCGACCAGCCGAGCCGGGCGAGGTGGTTGAGCATGGCCTCGGGCAGGTAGCCCTGGTCGCGGAAGCGGGTCACCGACACCGCCCCGTGGCGCTTGGAGAGCCGCTGCCCGTCGGGGCCGAGGATCATCGGCACGTGGGCGTAGGCGGGCGGCGCGGCCGCGTCGGCGGCGGCGGCAGCAGCGGCGTCGGCGCCGGACCCACGGGAGGCCGCGGCGAGCGCGCGCAGGACGTGCAGTTGCCGGGGGGTGTTGTTCACGTGGTCGTCGCCCCGGATGACGTGGCTCACCCCCATGTCGAGGTCGTCGACCACAACCGAGAAGTTGTAGGTCGGGACCCCGTCCGCGCGCACCAGCACGAGGTCGTCCAGCTCGTCGTTGCGGATCGCCACCCGCCCGCGCACGAGGTCGTCCACCGCCGTCTCGCCGTCGCGGGGGGTCCTCAGCCGGACCACGCACGGACCCGCGTCGGCGCCCACCTCGAGGTCCCGGCAATGCCCGTCGTAGCGGGGCTTCTCGCGGCGCGCCAGCTGCCCGGCGCGCAGCTCGTCGAGCCGCTCCTTCGAGCAGAGGCAGCGGTAGGCGCCGCCCGCCTCGAGCAGCGCGCGCGCGGCGTCCGCATACCGCTCCCCGCGCTCGCTCTGGAAGTACGGCCCCTCGTCCCAGTCGAGCCCGAGCCACTCCATGGCGTCGAGGATGCCCCGCACCGCCCGCTCCGTGGAGCGCTCGCGGTCGGTGTCCTCGATGCGCAGGATGAAGCGCCCCCCGTGGCGGCGGGCGTAGAGCCAACA
>CAZSPS010000257.1:0-1522 GCA_964608875.1 uncultured Ectothiorhodospiraceae bacterium | reverse complement strand
GGGCGGCGAAGTCCGCCGCCCGCGCCCGGTCGCGCGACAGCACGCTCCAAAGGCGCGCGCCCTCGGCTTGCGCGACGGCGGGCGCGAGCTGGTTCTCGGCGATGCGCCCGGTGGCGATCATGGCGAAGTTCACGGTCATCTCGTGGGTTCTCCTTGATTTCGGTTTCAGCGTGTCCGTCTTTTCTTCGCCTTCGTTCCGGCTTCGAGCGGCGCGCGCAGGCGCTCGTAAAGGGCGAAGAGGTGCTCGGCGCGCTCGCGCTCGGAGGCGAAGGCCTTGCGGCGGTAGAGGCGGTCCACGGCGCGGTCGAGCGCGCGGTGCGCCCGGCGCAGGGCGGGCGGCATGAGGTCGGGGTCGTAGAGGTCGGCCGGGGTCGCGTCGGGATGGGCGGCGCGGGCGTCGAGCACCGCCCGCGCGAACGGCTCCAGCCGCGATGGGTCCGCGCCCTGGGGCGGCGTCGGGAAGGTGTTGTAGACGAGGCCGATGGAGTAGCGGTAGCGGCTTTCCAGCCGTCCGCCGACGTACCGCAGCCAGGCCATGTGCATGGCGGAGGTCAGCAGGGCGAAGTCCGCCAGGGTGGCGTTCTGCAGGATGCGGACGAGGTTGCTTGGGACGGCCGGCGGCTCGAGCCAGCCGATGGGGACGTATTCCCGCCGCTCCGAGCTCACCTCGGGCACGAGCAGGAACGGCGCGGCGGGGATGACGTTGACCTGGTAGAGCGTGGGGGTCTCGGCCAGCTTGCGCGTGGACGTCCGCTTGCTCGCCCGCCGGTACGCGCGGACGGCGGCAATCCGCTCGCGCACTCGCGGCAGCCCGGCCAGTACGGCGGGCGAGGCGTCGTGCAGGGCCAGGATCCAGCGCTCGCCGCCGTTCAGGTACTCCTTCGCCCCGACGTAGGGGCGCAGGAACGGCGCCGCGTCCGGCTCCGCCTGCAGCAACGCGGCGCGTTCGTCCGCGTCGAACACGTAGTGTCCGCCGTCGATGGGTTGGGAGCCGACGGCGAGCCTCCCCATGCCGTTGATCGGTGCGCTCTCCTCGCGCACCGTGAGGTGCGGGTCCGTCAGCCCCGCGGCGTCGAACAGGTAGGGCGAGAGCGCCGCGTGGCGGCTCTCCTCCGGCTCGCCGGCGACGTCGGGATAGCCGAAGAGGCGCTTCTCGGGCCGCGCCGCCTCGCGCCGGTCGAGGCCCAGGATGACGACATGCACGTGCGCCTTGCCGCGCGCGTCCGAGCCCCAGGCGAAGGTGCGGTGCGCGAAGGCGATCTCCAGCCTGCGGCGCTCCAGCAGCAGCGGCCACAGCTGCGCCGCCTGCTCGCCCTGGGTAATCGAGTTGGTGGCGACGAAGCCGACCCGGGCGCGGTCGGCCTTGTTGATGTAATCGCCAGCCTTGACGAACCACGCGGCCACGTAGTCGAGCGTGCCGCCGCCGCCGCCCAGGGCCGCGATGCGCCGCACCTGCTCGCGCTGCGCGGGCGTCTGGTACTTCGCGCCGGCGAAGGGCGGGTTGCCGAGCACGAAGGAGCAT
>CAZSPS010000256.1:0-3659 GCA_964608875.1 uncultured Ectothiorhodospiraceae bacterium | reverse complement strand
GCTCGGGAGGGGGCTCGGGGGTGATGAGGTAGAGCGGGGGCAGCTCGAGCGCGGCCACCGCCGGCAGCGCCCCCCCCACCAGGTCCCGGCGCCGCAAGGCGTCCGGCGCCGTCCACTCGACCGCCTGCCCCTCGCGGCCGTGCGGCTCGCCCCGCCAGCCGGTCACCAGGAACACGTCGAGCAGCACCCGCCGGTCCGGATAGGCGTAGGGGAAGCGGATGAGGGGCCGGGCCGCCGTCACTTCGACCCCGATCTCCTCGCGCAGCTCGCGTGCGAGCGCGTCGCGGGCGCTCTCCCCCGGGTCCAGCTTGCCCCCGGGGAACTCCCACCGGCCGGCGAGGTGGCGGCCGGGGGGGCGGCGCGCGACGAGCACCCGGCCGCCCGCTCCGCGCAGCACCCCGGCCGCGACCGGGATCAGTGCGGCCGCCCGTGGCAGTGCTTGTATTTCCGGCCCGAACCGCAGGGGCAGGGTTCGTTGCGTCCGATCTTGCGCTCGCTCCGCACGAACGTCCGGGGCAGGGCCTCGACCGCCTCCGCCGCGCCGCCCATGGCCGCGGCCTCCGCCGCCGCCATCTCCGCCTCGTAGGCGAGCGCGCCCGCCTCCGCGTGCGAGTACTCCATCGCCGCCGCCGGGGCGGGCGGGCGCTCGGGCTCGTCTCCGGGCCGCACCTCGCCCCGGCACAGGAGCTTCACCACCTCCGCCTTGAACCGCTCCAGCAGGTCGCGGAACATCTCGAACGCTTCGCGCTTGTACTCCTGCTTCGGGTTCTTCTGGGCGTAGCCGCGCAGGTGGATCCCCTGGCGCAGGAAGTCCATCGAAGCGAGGTGCTCCTTCCACACCACGTCGAGCACCTGCAGCATCACCGCCTTCTCCACCGCCCGCATCGTCTCCGCCCCCACCACCTTCTCCTTTTCGGCGTGGGCCGCCGCGAACGCCTCGTGGATGCGCGCGCGCAGGGGCTCCTCGTGCAGTCCCGAGTCGGCGTCGAGCCAGCCCTGGAGGCCGAGGGCGAGGCCGTACTCCGTCTCGAGCTCCTTCGCGAGCCCCGGCACGTCCCACAGCTCGTCGATGCTCTCGGGCGGGATGAAGGCGTCGATCGCCGCGTTCACCACGTCGGTGCGCACCGCCTCGTACATCTCCGACACGTCCTCGGTGGACATCAGCTCGTCGCGCAGGGCGTACACCTCCCGGCGCTGGTCGTTCGCCACGTCGTCGTATTCCAGGAGCTGCTTGCGGATGTCGAAGTTGCGGCCCTCCACCTTGCGCTGCGCGTTCTCGATGGCCTTGGTCACCCAGCGGTGCTCGATCGCCTCGCCCTCCTCCACCCCGAGCTTGTGCATGAGCCCGGCCACCCGCTCGGCCGCGAAGATGCGCATGAGGTCGTCTTCGAGGGACAGGAAGAAGCGGCTCGACCCGGGGTCCCCCTGGCGTCCGGAGCGGCCGCGGAGCTGGTTGTCGATGCGCCGCGACTCGTGGCGCTCGGTGCCGACGATGTGCAGCCCGCCGGCCGCGATCACGGCGTCGTGGCGCGCCCGCCAGCCGCCGCGCCCGGCCTCGCCGCCGCCGGCCTCCGCCTGCCGGTGCCCGCCGAGCACGATGTCCGTGCCGCGGCCCGCCATGTTGGTGGCGATGGTCACCGTACCCGGCTTCCCGGCCTCGGCGATCACCTGCGCCTCGCGCTCGTGCTGCTTCGCGTTGAGCACCTGGTGGGGGATGCCGGCCTGCTTCAGGCGCCCGGACAGGTACTCCGAGGTCTCGATGGACGCGGTGCCCGCGAGCACCGGCTGGCCGCGCTCCCGGCACTCGGCGATCTCCTCGACGATGGCCTCGAACTTCTCGCCGCGGGTCAGGTACACGAGATCAGGACGGTCGTCGCGCACCATGGGCAGGTGGGTCGGGATCACCACCACCTCGAGGCCGTAGATCTGCTGGAACTCGGCGGCCTCGGTGTCGGCGGTGCCGGTCATGCCCGCGAGCTTGCCGTAGAGCCGGAAGTAGTTCTGGAAGGTGATGGAGGCGAGGGTCTGGTTCTCCTGCCGGATGGCCGCCCCCTCCTTCGCCTCCACCGCCTGGTGCAGCCCGTCCGACCAGCGCCGGCCCGGCATGGTGCGGCCGGTGAACTCGTCCACGATCACCACCTCGCCTCCCCGCACCAGGTAGTGCACGTCGCGGTGGTAGAGGGCGTGGGCGCGCAGCGCCGCGTCGAAGTGGTGGAGCAGCATCACGTTGCGGGTGTCGTAGAGCGACTCCCCGGGGCGCAGCATGCCCTCCTCGGCGAGCAGCTCCTCGACCTTGCGGTAGCCGGTCTCGGTGAGGTGGGCCTGGCGCGTCTTCTCGTCCACGAAGTAGTCGCCGGGGACCTCGTCCTCCTCGTTCGCCGGCTCGCGCTCGGCGCGTTCGAGATGCGGGATCAGTCGGTCGATGCGCTGGTAGTGCTCGGAGCTCTCCTCCGACGGCCCGGAGATGATGAGCGGGGTGCGCGCCTCGTCGATGAGGATCGAGTCCACCTCGTCCACGATGGCGTAGGCGAGGCGGCCCTGGGCCTTGTCCGAGAGGGAGAAGGCCATGTTGTCGCGCAGGTAGTCGAAGCCGAACTCGTTGTTGGTCCCGTACACGATGTCCGCCCGATACGCCTCGCGCTTCTCGGCCGGGGTCTGTCCCGGCACCACGACCCCCACCGTCATGCCGAGGAGCCGGTAGATCTGGCCCATCCAGTCGGCGTCGCGCCGCGCGAGGTAGTCGTTGACGGTGATGATGTGGACGCTGTCCCCGCCGAGGGCGTTGAGGTAGGCGGCGAGCGTCGCCACGAGGGTCTTCCCCTCCCCGGTCCGCATCTCCGCGATACGCCCCTCGTGGAGCACCAGGCCGCCGATGAGCTGCACGTCGAAGTGGCGCATCTCGAGCGCGCGCCGCCCCGCCTCGCGCACGACCGCGAATGCCTCCGGGATCAGGGCGTCGATCGGCTCCCCGGCCGCCCGCCGGCCGCGCAGGGTCTCCGTGATTGCCGCGAGCTCCGCATCCTCCCGGCCCTGAAGGCCGGGCTCGAGCTCGTTGACGGCGGCCACGGTCCGGCGATAGCGGCGCAGCATGCGCTCGTTGCGTGACCCGACCACTCGGCGCAGGATTTTCGCCACCATGTACTATCGAGCTCCTGAGAGGCCGGGTGAGAGGCCGGGGGCCGGGGAGACCTCAGCCGCCGCCGCGCCCGCCGAGGGCCTGCGAGACCACCTTTCCTCCATGTGGAAACCATCCGCGCGAGATCAACCCCCCGCGCCCCGGCGGATCGGATCGGTCCTCCGGGGGACGGGACCGTCCGGCGCGCTCGCCGAGAAGGCCCGCACCCTGGTAAGGGTGGAACGGGCCGTTCACCGGGTCCTCGGCGAGAAGTCCGCTCCGCACGTGCGGGCGGGAAAGCTGTCCGCCGCCTCGCTCACCCTCACCGCCGACACACCGGCCTGGGCCTCGATGGCGCGGTTCCGGGCTCCCGACGTCCGCGCCGCGCTGCGCTCCGAACTCCCGCGCCTGCGCGAGGTCCGGGTGGTCATCCGGGAGATGGAGTATCCGGCCGCGCCGGGGCCCGCCGCAGCGCAGGGCACCCTTTCGCCGTTCGCTGCGGGAGTGCTGCGGTCCGTCGCCCGGTCCCTGGACAACCCGCGCC
>CAZSPS010000255.1:0-6833 GCA_964608875.1 uncultured Ectothiorhodospiraceae bacterium | reverse complement strand
CGATCGGACGCCCCTCGGTGCGGTAGGCGCTGTCGGCGATGGTGGAGCCTGCGGCGATCATCTCGCGCCGGAGGGCGCGCTCGCGCACGATGTCGGCGTAGGCGGCGACGTTGGCCGCGCTCGGAGTGTGCTCGGCGAGCTCGCCGAGGTAGGCGAGCCCGCCCGCGGCCTCGGTCTCGCCGTGCCCCGCGAGCCACTCCGAGACGGTCAGCACGTCGCAGGGAGAGTCGGCGTCGGCGAGGGACGAGATGGCCCGGAAGATGAGCCGGTGGTCGGGGCGGTAGAAGTCTTCCTCCTGGACGCGGCCGGAGATCCGTTCCCAGCTCGACCCGTCGAGCATCAGCCCCCCCAGCACCGCCTGCTCCGCCTCGACGGAGTTGGGCGGGACCCGGAGGCGCGCCAGCTCGGAGTCGCGCCCGGCGCGAGCGGCGGCCATGACCGGATCAGCCGGCGGCGCGCTCGTCTTCGTCCGCCGGCGCCGCCGCCGCTTCCGAAGGCTCGGCCCCCGGCCCTGCGGCCTCGGCGCCGGACTCGCCCGCGGCATCGGGATCGGGTCCGGACTCGCCCGCCGCTTCGGGCTCGCCCGCCGCCTCGGCTACCGGTTCGCCTGCCGCTTCGGCTGCCGGTTCGCTCGCGGCTTCGGGTTCGGCCGCGGGTTCGGCCGCCGTCCCGTCCGCCTCCGCCGTGGCCTCCCCGGCTGCGGCCGCCTCGCCCTCGCCGGCCTCGCCGGTCACCACCGCCTCGTCCTCGGGCGCCAAGTCCTCCAGGGAGCCTCCGAGCGGCACCACGGACACGCGCACCGTCGCCTCCACGTCGGGATGGACACGCGCCAGGACCTCGTAGCGGCCGACCCGCCGGATGGGGCCGTCGGGCATGCGCACCTCGTTGCGCCGCACCTCCACCCCCGCCTCGGTCGCGGCCTCGGCCACGTCGATGACCCCGACCGAGCCGAACAGCCGACCCTCGCCGCCCGCGCGCCGGTGGATCACGAGGTCGAGGCCCTGGATGTCCTCGCGGCGGCGCTCCGCGCGCACCAGCTCGTCGGACGCCTGGCGTTCGAGCTCCGCCCGGCGCTCCTCGAACACGGCCACGTTGCGCTCCGTCGCGAACAGCGCCTTGTGCCGCGGCACCAGGTAGTTGCGCGCGTAGCCGGGCTTCACGTCCACGCGGTCGCCGAGCCCCCCGAGGCCCGCGATCCGCTCCAGCAAAATGACCTCCATCCCTCGTCTCCCGTGGTGTGTTGTCAAGCCGCGCCGGCCAGGACGGCAACGCAGCTGATAGGAACGGCAAGAACAATCCATATGACCTGAATGACCAGTATCCATCCTATGTAGCCACGAATTGTTCGCAGGTTGTGATTCGTTGTCGTGCTGTCGTCGTTCATGCTTGCTGCTCCTATGTCTTCGCCGGCGGCGGCCCGCCGCTGCCGGCGCCGCCGGCCCGCGCGCGGTAGTCGAGCCAGGTGTCGGAGAGCCCCGCCAGCACGAGCGCGAGGGCCACCGCGCCGCTCGGCTGCGGCATCACGATGAGCGCCACGTAGAGCGCCGCGAGCCAGCCGGCGGACGCGCCGCGGCGCTTGACCAGGGCGTGGACCAGCGCCAGGCCCTGGAGCGCGAACAGCGTGAGCGCGATCAGCAGCCAGGCGAAGGCGAGGCGGCCCGCCGCGCCGTCGGCGAGCGCCCACGCCGCGGCGGCCAGCACGGGCGTCGCCCAGGCCAGGGCGGCGGGCAGGCGGAGCGCCCGGAACTCCTCGCCGAAACCGCCCGGCTGGTCGAGGACCGCGTGCCACCACCGCGCCAGCAGCAAGGTGACGGCGATGCCGACGAGGGTCCCGGCCGCGACGATCCCGGTCATGAGCGGCGCCATGCGGTCGACGAATGGGTCGAGATCGGCGGAGACGCCCGGCAGGAGGTCCAGGATCTCGACCAGCATCTCCCGCCACCAGCCGGCCGGGTCGCCGAACAGGGCGAAGATCGCCAGCACCGCCACCATCATCACGAGGCCCCCGGCGGCCAGCGCCTGGCCCTGGGAGCCGCTGCTCCGCAGCACGCTCGCGAGCAGCCAGGCCGGCACCCAGGTGAGCAGGGCCAGGATCGCGGCCGGACGCGCGGTGTCGATGGCCACGAACAGGAACGCGCCGGCCAGGACCATGGACGCGATCAGCACCACCCCGCCCTCGAACGATCCGTTGCGCAGGGTGGCGAGACCCACCAGCGCGCCGCTCACGTAGTGGAGCGGGAACACGATGAGGGAGAGCGCCAGGCAGACCGCGCACGCCGTGATGGCGTGCACCCGCCGCTGCATCACCAAGGCGAGGACGCTGCGCACGGCGGGCGGGTCCGGGCGCCTCAGTTCCGGTGCGCGTCGCTGTAGGGCAGCAGGGCGAGGTAGCGAGCCCGCTTGATGGCCCTCGACAGCTGGCGCTGGTAGCGCGCCTTGGTCCCGGTGATGCGGCTCGGCACGATCTTGCCAGTCTCCGTGACGTACTGCCGCAGGGTGTTGACGTCCTTGTAGTCGATCTCCTTCACCCCTTCGGCGGTGAACCGGCAAAAGCGCCGGCGGCGGTTGTAGCGCGGCATGGCTCATGACCTCCCGGTGGTCTCGGATTCGGCGCCGTCCTCATCGGAGCTCCCGGCGCCCTCGCTCTCCCCGGCGTCCTTGCCCTCTTCGGCGCCCCCGCTTTCCGCGGCGGTCTCACCCTCTGCGGCGCCCCCGGTCTCTCCGGCGTCTCCGCCCTCTGCGGCGCCCTCGTCCTCCGCAGCGGCTTCGCCCTCTGCGGCGCTCTCGCCTTCCGCGGCGCTCATGACCTCTTCGGAGTCTCCGCTCTCCGTGGCGGCTTCACCCTGCGCGGCGGCTTCGCTCTCCGCGCCGACCTCGCCCTCTGCGGCGTCTCCGCTTTCCGCGGCGGCGGCCTCATCGGGGCCCGCGGCCGCTTCGGCGGCGACGGCGCCGGCCGCGGCCGTCCCGGAAGCCGGCTCCGCACCGGACTCCGGCTCCCCGGCCTCGACAGCGGACGGCTCTTCGCCGTCCCCGAGCACCCGCAGGCGGTACTCCTGGCGCACCAGGTGCGTGTGGCCGAAGCGCTCGGCCAGCTCCGGCTTCGGGTCCCGGTACTCGCTCTCGACCGTGCAGGGCACCCCCGCGTCCAGCACGGCGTCGATGTTGCGACGGTTCTCCTCCCGCCCCCAGATCGCCATCTTGCCGCCGTCCTCGGTCCGGCACACCAGGCGCAGGTGGGAAGGCTCCCCGGCCACGCCCCCCTCTTCGAGCTCGACGATGCGGAAGACGCCGCTCGCCTTGGGGGCGTCGGACTCGCGCGGGCGCGAGCTGCGCTCGCGCGGGGGCTTCTCCTCCTTGGCCTTGGCCATCGCCGACTCCTCCGTGATCGCCTCGTCGCGCGCCAGCACCAGGTTGCGCAGCACCGCGTCGTTGAACCGGAACCCGGCCTCCAGCTCCTCGAGCGCGCGCGGGGTGCACTCGACGTTCATCAGGACGTAGTGCGCCTTGTGCACCATCTCGATGGGATAGGCCAGCTGGCGCCGGCCCCAGTCTTCGAACCGGTGGACCTGGCCGCCGTCGGACTCGATGTTCGCCCGGTAGCGGTCGACCATCGCCCGCACCTGCTCGCTCTGGTCCGGATGGACCAGGAACACGATCTCGTAGTGACGCATGAAACCCCCTTGCGGATTGCGGACCCCCGTGCGGGAGCCCGGACAAGCCGCCGGACGCGCGCCCGGCGGCAAGGAGTCGAACGGCGGATCCTAACACGCGCACCCGGCCCCGGGCCGCCGCCGCGGCGCCGCCTCGATTTGCAATCCGCCGCGCGCTTCCTTTAGCGTAGCGCGCTCCCTATCGCCGCACTCCGGGGTGCACGCATGAACGAACGGCGGGTCATCCGTGTCCGCGACCTGATGGCCGGCTCGTTCGGCACCATCGAGGGCAAAGCCACGGTCTCCGACGCCCTGCGCATGATGAAGAGCCTCGGCACGGCGGTGCTCATCGTCGAGCCGCGCCACGAGGACGACGAGCCGGGGCTGCTGCTGGTGTCCGACATCGCGCGCGAGGTGCTGGCCAAGGACCGCTCGCCCAGGCGGGTCAACGTCTACGAGATCATGCTGAAGCCCGTGGTGTGCGTGCACCCGGACATGGACATCCGCTACTGCTCGCGGCTGTTCGTGAGCCACAACCTCACCCGCGCGCCCGTGGTCGAGGACGGCAAGATCATCGGGCTCATCAGCCCGAACCGCCTGGTGCTCGACGGGCTCTACGCGCTGCTCGACGACGAGACGCCGTGAGCGCGCTTGACGCCCGCGCGCGGCCGGCGGACGGCGGCGCGGACGGAGGCGAGGGCGGCGCGCGCGCGGCCCGCCGCACCGGGCTGGTCTACGACCCCGCGTTCCTGCGCCACGACCCGGGCCGCCACCACCCCGAGCGCAGCGCGCGCGCCGCCGCCGTCATGCGGCGTCTGGAGGGCGAGCCCTGGTTCGGCGCGCTCGCGCCGGTGGCGGGCGCGCCGTGCCCGCGCGAATGGCTCGAGTCGGTGCACGCGCCCGAGTACGTCGAGCGCGCCGAGGCGGTGTGCCGCGAGGGCGGGCCGTACCTCGACGTGCCCGACGTCGGGGTGGGCGAGGAGTCGTTCGCCGTGGCGCGGCTCGCGGCGGGCGCGGGCCTCGCCCTCGCCGACCGGATGATGGAAGGCGCCATCGACAACGGCTTCGCCGTCGTGCGCCCCCCCGGCCACCACGCCGAACGCGGCCTCGCCCTCGGCTTTTGCCTGTTCAACAACGCCGCCATCCTCGCCCGCTACCTGCAGCGCCGGCACGGGCTCGAGAAGATCCTGGTCCTCGACTGGGACGTGCACCACGGCAACGGCACCCAGCACACGTTCGAGGAGGACCCGAGCGTGCTCTACGCGAGCGTGCACCAGTACCCGTTCTACCCCGGCACCGGGGCGGCGGGCGAGGAAGGCGAAGGGCGCGGCAAGGGGGCGACCGTCAACTGCCCCGTGCCGGCCGGGGCGCGCGACGCGCTCTACGAGGAGGCGTTCCGCACCCGCATCCTGCCGGCGGCCGAGGCGTTCGCGCCGGACGCGGTGCTGCTGTCGGCGGGGTTCGACGCGCACGAGGCGGACCCGCTCGGCGAGGTCGAGCTCACCACGGGCTGCTACCGCTGGATGAGCGAGCGCATGCTGGAGGTGGCGGACCGCTACGCCGGCGGCCGGCTGCTGTCGTTGCTCGAGGGCGGCTACGACCTCGACGCCCTCGCCCGCTGCGCGGCGCTGCACGTCGAAGGGCTCCTGTGACCGGGCCGGAGCCATGAAGGCCCGCCTCGTCGAGATCGTCGAGCGCGACGATACGCGCGCCGGCAGGATCTTCGATCTGGTCGTCCTGGCCCTGATCGTCATTTCCCTGGTCGCGCTCTCCATCGAGACGCTGCCCGGCCTGCCGGGGGCAGCGCGGGCGGCGCTGGGCGGCGTGGAGGCGGTCATCACCGTGCTCTTCACGCTCGAATACGGACTGCGCCTGGTGGCCGCGGAGCGCAAGTGGCGCTATGTCTTCAGCTTCTACGGCATCGTCGACCTCGTGGCCATCGTGCCTTTCTACCTTTCCCTCGGCGGCATCGACCTGCTCGCGGTCCGCGCGGTGCGGCTGTTCCGCGTCTTCCACGTCCTCAAGTTCCTCCGCTACAGCAGCGCGCTGCACCGGTACCGGCGCGCCCTCACCCTCGCGCGCGAGGAGATCCTGCTGTTCCTGCTCGCCGCCGGGATCCTGCTCTACCTGTCCGCGGTCGGCATCTACTACTTCGAGCGCGAGGCCCAGCCCGAGCACTTCCAGTCCATCCTTCACAGCCTGTGGTGGGCGGTGGCCACCCTGACGACCGTGGGCTACGGCGACATCTACCCGATCACGACCGGCGGCAGGGTGTTCACCTTCGTGGTCCTCGTCTGCGGCCTAGGCATCGTCGCCGCGCCGTCCGGACTCATCGCGGCGGCACTGTCGCGGGCGCGGGAAGAGGAACGGGAAGCCGGAGCCCGGGAGCCGCAGCCGGAGGAGGAACAGCGGTAGCCAGCCATGCTTCTGGCTCGTGAACGCCTGACCGGGGTCGGAACCTCCCAACAACGGACTCCTCAAACGTCAAGGACCACCCATGCCCCTCGAAACCCGTCTCCTCGGCCGCACCGGCGTGCGCGTCAGCAACCTCTGCCTCGGCGCGATGATGTTCGGCTGGCGGACGGACCCGGCCGAGTCGTACGCGATCGTCGACCGCGCCATCGACGCCGGCGTCAACTTCATCGACACCGACCGGCAAGTACCGGCGCGGCGAGGAACCGCCCGCCGGGACGCGGTTCGCCAACGCCAACGCGATGCGGCGCAGGCGCTACAACGACCGCATCTTCGACGCGATCGAGGGCCTCGAACCGATGGCGCGGGACCGGGGTGTCACGCTGTCACAGTACGCGCTCGCCTGGGTGATGGCGCAGCCCGGCGTGACGAGTCCCATCATCGGATCGCGCACGATGGCGCAACTCGAGGACCGCAACTCGAGGACAACCTCCCGGCGGCGGATGTCGGGATCACGGAGGAGGACGCCCGCGGGATCGACGCGCTGATCCCGCCCGGGCAGATGGTGGCGCCGTTCCACGAGGCGGATTTCGGGCCGCACGGGTTCCGGGTGTAACGCCCCCGCGGAACCTTCAGCGGGGCTTGCCCCCCTGCACCACGATGCGGTGCATCACCCGCGCTTCCGAGAAGTCGGCGACGGCGTAGTGCATCACGGAGCGGTTGTCCCACATCACGAGGTCGTCCACCTCCCAGCGATGGCGGTAGACGAAC
>CAZSPS010000254.1:0-1536 GCA_964608875.1 uncultured Ectothiorhodospiraceae bacterium | reverse complement strand
ATCGAGCTGGATGCCGACACGGACTACTTTCTCGTGATCGAAGGCGTGCCTGAAACGGGGAAAACGTATTCAAGCAGCGAGGGAGTGATACTTGCGCTTACGGCCTCGCACGCCGAGGATTCCGGGGCCGCGCCCGGCTGGGACATCAGAAACGTACAGTTAGGAACGGCTAGTTGCCTGCCGGATTTCCGCGCCCAAATGAACTGCCGTGGTGGCTCGACCCCGGAAGGCGTTTCCAGGGGGTGGTTGCCCCCCCCTAACAATTATGTCGGGACTCGGTACCGCCTCAACGGCGAGGCCGGCCTGTCGCTGGGTCCGCCGTCGAGGTCGTCGGTCGAGGAGGGCAAGGGCGCGGTTGGCGATCCCGGGGTCGGCGCCCAGCCGGGCCAGTACTGGCGGGGGGACGATGCGCCGGCGGCCGGGGGGATGTCGGTGCTGCAGCTCGACTGGTCGGGCGCCGGGATCCCGCGGAGCCTGCACGCGTTGATCAGGGCGGGCGGCACGGCGGCCTACGGGAAGGACTACGTGGTTGAGTACCGCCCGGCGGGGCAGAGCCGCTGGAGCCTTGCGCTGGTGCAGAAGAGGCGGTGGAACGAGGGGCTCGGCGAGTACGAGACGGGCCCCTGGGTCCACTTCCAGCTGCATGCCCGGAGCACGGAGGTCCGGGTGGTGGCGCTTCGGGACGGCGTGGCGGACAACGGCGAGACGGTGGAGCTGACGCTGGACGGCGTGAACCTCGTGCGGCGCGTGCCGTACCTGACGGTGGCGAGGGCGAAGCGCACGGTGACGATCGACGACGGGACGCCGACGGTGACGGTTGCGAGGAACTCGGCGTCGTCGGTTGCGGAGGGGACGGCCGCCGTGTTCACGGTGAGCCGCACCGGCTCCACGGCCTCTGCGCTGGACGTGGCGGTTCGGGTGACGGATGCGGCGGGCAGCGACTTCGTGGCGTCGTGCACCGATCAGGGGTGCGACCGGACGGTCACCATCCCGGCCGGCGAGAGTTCGGCGGACCTTTCGGTGGCGACGGTTGACGACGGTGCGGACGAGCCGGACGGCCCGGTGACGGCGGCGGTGCGTCCGAATGCCGCCTACGCGGTGGGGACGCCGTCGTCGGCGGAGGTGACGGTGACGGACGACGACGGGACGGCGCCGACGGAGCCGGTGGTGCGCATCGCGGGCGGGGGCGCGGTCACGGAGGGCGAGTCGGCCACGTTCACGCTGACGGCGAGCCCGGCACCGGCGGCGGCGATCACGGTGGACGTCAGCGTGGCCGTCAGCGACGTGCCGCCCGTCACGGTGAGGGTGGCCATCGGCACGGGCGGCAGCGCCACGCTGCCCGTTGCCTCCGAGGACGACTCGATCGACGGGCCGGACTTCCTCGTCACGGCCACCGTCGCTGACGGGAGCGGCTACGACCCGCACCCCAGCCTGGCCTCGGCGTCGGTCACGGTGCGCGACAACGACGGCGATGATGATGATGATGACGACGGCGGAGGGGGAGGCGGCGGTGGCCGTGACGAGGAAGTCCGGCCC
>CAZSPS010000253.1:0-4251 GCA_964608875.1 uncultured Ectothiorhodospiraceae bacterium | reverse complement strand
CGTGCGCCACGTCGGCCGCGTAGGGCGGCATGTTGGTGCATTCGAGGACGATCGCGCCGACCTCGGGGTGGCGTTCGACGAGCCTGCGGGCGGCGGCCAGCACGTCGCCGCGCGCGCGCTCCACGTCCAGCTCCGGCTCGTCCCCGAGCAGGACGCGGGTCAGCTCGCGCCCCGCTTCCGTGCCCTCCACCGGGGTGTCGGCGGGCGCGCCCGCGCATTCGAGATGCCGCGGCCCGAGGCTCGCGGAGTCCACGGTGAGCACGCCGACCCGCCGGCCGGGCGGCAGCAGGGCCTCGACCCACGGCGCCTGGATGAGGGAAGAGGACGCGACCGGCACGGCGCACGCGCGCGCGAGCCGCTCCTGATGCAGGACGAGGAAGCCGCAGTTCGTGGCGATGCCGTCCGCCCCGAGCGCCGCCAGCTCCGCCGCCGCCTCGCAGAACGCGCCCACCAGGCCCTCGGCGCCGCCGCGCACGACCCGCTCCGGGGTCGCGGCGCGCACGGCCCGGTAGAGCACGGGGAACGGCCAGCTCCCGGCATGGCCGCCGTCGCCGGGGATGCGCGGGAAGCGGGTCTCGAGCGCCAGGATCCCCACCGTGGCGCCGTAGACCGTCTTGCCGCCGCGCGCCGGGGGGCCGCTCACCGGCCTCCTCCTTCCTCGCCGCCGTCGTCCCCGCCGTCCTGTCCGCCGCCGCTCTGCCCGTCGCTCCGGCTCCCGCCGCCGCCCTCCCCGACGGCGACGAGGCGGCGCGGGCCAATGCGCCCGTCGTCCAGCACCTCTCCCACCCCCACGAAGCGGCCGTCGTCGGCGTGCAGGCGCACCCAGCCCGACGAAGGCGCGCGCGGCACCCGCACCGGCTGCCCCCGCCGCAGGTACCAGGCGAGGTCGCGCGTGAGCGCGACGGCCGGCCATTGCCCGACGATCGACTCCATCGGGGCGAGGCACTCGTCGAGCGCCGCCTGCCCCTGCGCCTCCGCCGCTTCCAGCCGTTCGAGCGAGACCATCCCGTCTTCGCCGAAGGGGCCGCTCCCCACCCGCCGCAACTCCACCAGATGCGCGGCGGTACCGAGCGCGGCGCCCAGGTCCTCGGCCAGGGTGCGGATGTACGTACCCTTGGAGCAGTCGATCTCGAGGCCGATCCGCTCCTCCTCCCGGTGCGTGCACACGAGCCGGTGGATGGTGACCTCCCGCGGCTCGCGCTCCACCGTGATCCCCTGGTGCGCGAGCTTGTAGAGCCGCTGCCCCCGGTGCTTGAGCGCGGAGTGCATGGGGGGGACCTGCCGGATGGGGCCCCGGAAGCGCGCGAGGGCCGCCTCCACCGCGCCGTCGTCGAGCGGCGGCACCGGGAGCCGCTCCACCACCTCGCCCTCCGCATCGCCGGTGGCGGTGCGCTCCCCGAGGCGCATCACCGCACGGTAGCGCTTGTCGGCGTTCAGCAGAAAGCCCGAGAGCTTGGTGGCTTCGCCGAAGCACAGCGGAAGCAGCCCGGAGGCGAGCCGGTCGAGGCTGCCGGTATGCCCCGCCTTGCGCGCCCGGAACAGGCGCTTCACCCGCTGCAGGACCTCGTTCGAGCCGAGCCCCCGGGGCTTGTCGAGGAGCACGACCCCGTGCACGTCGCGGCCCGCCGCGCGCCGCCTAGCCCCCCGGCGGCTCACCGTCCTGCCCCTCCCCCTCGTCCGTCAGCAGCCGCTCGATGCGCGCGGCGGTCTCCGGAGAGCGGTCGTGCTCGAAACGCAGCTCCGGCACGCTGCGCACCCGCAGCCGGTCGGCAAGGCGCGTGCGCAGGTAGCGCCCGGCGCGCCGCAGGGCCTGCAGCGCTTCCTCCGCCTCCCGGCCCTCGCCCGGCGGTAGCTGGACGTGCACCCGCGCGAGCGCGAGGTCCCGCGCCACTTCCACGTCCGCCACCGTGACCCCGGCGAGCCGCGGGTCGTTCGCCTCCCATTGCAGCAACTCCGCGAGATCGCGCCGGATCTGCCGGCCGAGCCGGGTCGCCCGGTCGAACTCGCGCGGCATCAGAGCACGCGCTCCGTCTCCACTCGCCGGAACACCTCGATCTTGTCGCCGGGCTGCACGTCGTTGTAGCTGCGCACCCCGATCCCGCATTCGGTGCCGGCGGCCACCTCCGTCACGTCCTCCTTGAAGCGGCGCAGCGACTCGAGCTCGCCCTCGAAGACGACGACCTCGTCGCGCAGCACCCGGATCGGGTAGCTCCGGAACACCGTCCCCTCCACCACCAGGCAACCGGCGATGGCGCCGAAGCGACGCACCCGGAACACCTCCCGCACCTCGGCGACCCCCACGATCTCCTCGCGCACCTCGGGCGAGAGCATCCCGCTCAGGGACTGGCGGACCGTGTCGATGGCCTCGTAGATCACGCTGAAGTAGTGGAGGTCCACCCCCTCCTCTTCGATGCGCGAGCGGGCGGCCGCATCGGCGCGGGTGTTGAAGCCGATGACGATGGCCCCGGAGGCGATGGCGAGGTTCACGTCGGTCTCGCGAATGCCGCCGATGCCGCTCGCCACGATGTTGACCCGCACCTCCTCCGTGGACAGCTTGGCGAGCGCATCGGAGAGCGCCTCCACCGACCCCTGGACGTCGGCCTTCAGCACGACGTTGAGGGTGGCCGCCTCGTCCTGCCCCATGCGGCTGAACACGCTCTCGAGGTTCGCCGCCTGCTGGCGCGCGATGCGCTGCTCGCGGTTGCGCGTCTGGCGCAGCGCGGCGATCTCGCGCGCCTTGCGCTCGCTCGCCACCACCACCGCCTCCTCGCCCGCACCCGGCGGAGCGGAGAGGCCCAGCACCTCCACCGGGATCGACGGCCCGGCGCTCTCCACGTCGCGCCCGCGCTCGTCCACGAGCCCGCGCACCCTGCCGAACTCCCCGCCCGCGAGCAGGATGTCGCCCCGGTTGAGGGTGCCGCTCTGCACCAGCACGCTCGCCACCGGCCCCCGCCCCTTGTCCAGCCGCGACTCGACCACCGCCCCGCGCGCCGCGCCGCTCTCGGGCGCCTTCAACTCCAACAGCTCGGCCTGCAGCAGCAGGGCCTCGAGCAGCCCGTCCACGTTCTCCCCGGTCGCGGCGGAGACGTTGACGAAGATCGTGTCCCCGCCCCATGCCTCGGGGATGAGGTCCTTGTTCGCCAGCTCCTGCATGATCCGGTCGGGCTGCGCATCCTCGCGGTCGATCTTGTTGACCGCCACCACGATGGGCACGCCCGCCGCCTTGGCGTGCTGGATCGCCTCTTCGGTCTGCGGCATCACGCCGTCGTCGGCCGCCACCACCAGCACCACGATGTCCGTCACCCGCGAGCCGCGCGCGCGCATCGCGGTGAAGGCGGCGTGGCCAGGGGTGTCGAGGAAGGTGACGGCGCCGCGCCCGGTCTCGACGTGGTAGGCGCCGATGTGCTGCGTGATCCCGCCCGCCTCGCCGCCCGCGACGTCGGTGCGGCGGATGCGGTCGAGGAGCGAGGTCTTGCCGTGGTCAACGTGGCCCATGACGGTCACCACCGGGGCGCGGGGAAGGGCATCCCCGTCCTCGGTCTGGGCGGCGGCGATGACCTCTTCTTCCAGGGCGTTCTCGTTGATGGGGCGGGGGCGGTGCCCCATGTCCTCGACCACGAGCATGGCGGTGTCCTGGTCGAGGGACTGGTTGATGGTGACCATGGAGCCGAGGTTCATCAGGGTCTTGATGACCTCGCCGGCCTTGACCGACATCGCGTGCGCCAGCTCGCCGACGGTGATGGTCTCCGGGACGCCGACCTCCCGCACCACGGGGCCGGTGGGACGCTCGAAGGCGTGCTGCGTCGAGGGCGGGGCGAGCTTGCGGACCTGGCGGCGCGGGCGCGGCTTGCGCCGGCCGCGGCGGTCGGAGCGCACGTGCAGCTCGGTGCGGTCGCGGCGCCGGTCGCGCTCCTCGCGCCCGCCCCTGCGCTCTCCTCCCCGGCGGGGCTCGGGACGGCCGGGCTCGCGGAGCGGCGCCGCTTCGGGCGCCGCCGCAGCCGCCTCCTCCTGTTGCGCCGGGGCGGGGGGGTCCTCGACGGCGGGAGGCGTCTCGACCGGGTCCGGCAATGCTTCCGCGCCGGCCGCGCCGGCCGCATCGACTGCCTCGACCGCCTCGACCCCATCGGCCTCGGCGGCCGGCATCGGCGCCGCCGCCGCCGGCGCCTCGCCCGTGTCCGGGGCGGCGTCCTCGGGCCGCGCGGCGGCCTCTTCCTCGCGCTCCGCGCGCGCCGCGGCCCGCCCGCGCGCCTC
>CAZSPS010000252.1:0-4104 GCA_964608875.1 uncultured Ectothiorhodospiraceae bacterium | reverse complement strand
TCGAGCACGCGCTCGCCATGACCGCGGACGCCCCGGAGGTGATGGTGATCGGCGGCGCCCGGTGCTACGAGGAGGCGCTGCCCCTGGCGAGCCGCATGTACCTCACCCTCATCGACGAGGCGTTCGAGGGCGACACGCACTTCCCGCCGTGGGACGAGAGCGAGTGGATGGAGCGCAAACGCGAGTCGAGGCCGCCTTCTCCCGAGGTCCCCTTCGGCTACGCGTTCGTGGTGCTGGAGCGTTTGTAGCACCGGCAGTCCACGGAGCGCGTCTCCCCGCTCTGGAGGTCGAGGGCGGTCAGCCGCTCGCCCCACACGCAGCCCGTGTCCACGTGCCGGACCGTCTCGCGCTCGGCCACCTCCGGCGCGAGCTCGAGCGAGGCCCAGTGGCCGAACACGATCCGCTCGCCGCGGGCGCGCCGCTCCGGCGCGGCGAACCAGGGGACGAGCCCCGCCGGGCGCCCCTTGGGCGGCCCCGAGTACGAGAGGTCGATGCGCCCGCCGTCCGCCGTCACGTAGCGGAGCCGGGTGAGGGCGTTGACCGTATAACGAAGCCGGTCCCAGCGCTCGCTCCCGCCTCCGTTCCCGTCCCCGTCGCCATCTCCGCCGCCTCCACCCCCGTCTTCGTTCCCGCCGCCATCTCCGCTTGCGCTCGCGCTCCCGTCCTCGCCGCCGTCCTCGGCCGGCCGGTCGCCGTACATGCGGGCGAAGAACGCATCGGCCCCGGCCTCCGGCCCGGCCAGCACCCGCTCCACCTCCGCCGCCCGCGTCCGCGCGGCGGCCACGTCCCACTGCGGCGGGAGCCCCGCGTGCACCATCGTCCACCCGAGCTCCGGGTCGTGGTGGACCAGCGGGCGGCGCCGCAGCCAGTCGAGCAGCTCGTCGCGGTCCGGGGCGTCGAGCACGTCCCGGAAGGTGTCGGACGCCTGGTACGGCCGCGCCCCGCGCGCCACCGCCAGCAGATGGAGGTCGTGGTTGCCGAGCACGCACACCGCGCCGCCCCGGCCGCCTTCCTCCTCCCCGCCGCCGAGCCGCATCGCGCGGCGCAGCACCGAGAGCGAGTCCGGGCCGCGGTTGACGAGGTCGCCGGCGAGCCACACCCGGTCGCGCCGGGGGTCGAGCGCGAGCCGCGCGAGCAGCGCCTCGAAGGGGCGCGCGCAGCCCTGCACGTCGCCGATGACCCAGGTCGCCACGGCGCGGGGCGGCGGTGCGCGCTCAGTGCAGGGTGGCGCCGGGGCCGATCAGCCGGAACACCGGGATCGGCGCCTGGAACACGTGGCCGTCGTCGGCCTGCATCCGGTACTCCCCGTGCATGGTCCCGAACGGGGTGCGGAGCATGGCGGCGCTCGTGTACTCGAAGGACTCGCCCGGACCGAGATGGGGCTGCTCGCCGACCACCCCCTCGCCCTGCACCTCCTCCACGCGGCCGTCGCCGTGCGTGATGATCCAGTGCCGCGCGCGCAGCGTCGCGGAGACCCGGCCCGTGTTGCGGATCGCGATCCGGTAGGCGAAGAAGTACTGGCCCGCGTCCGGATCCGAGCGCACCGCGACGAACGTCGCCTGCGCCTCCACCTCGATGCTGTAGTCGGAATCCGTCACGAGGCGCGGGACTTTACGGCCTCGCCCGGGGTTTCGCAACGCGCCCGTGCCCCCGCCCGCGTCATTGCAGCAGGAAGCGGTCGAGGCGGCGGTAGGCGAGGGCTTCGGCTACCTCCGCCGCGCCGGGGTCGCCGCCGCCGTCGAGGTCGCACACCGTGCGGGCCACCCGCAGCACCCGCTGCACCGCCCGTTCGGAGAGGGCGAGCCGCGCGGCCGCATCGTTCAGCAGGGAGCGCGCGTCGGGGTCGAGCGGGCAGTAGCGGAGCGTCTCGCCCGGGCCGAGGTCGCGGTTGAGCTTCCCCGCCCGCTCGATCTGGCGTTCGTAGGCGGCCAGCACCCGCGCGCGCACCCGTTCGGTGGTGCGCGCCCCGGCGCCGCCCTCGCCGCCGCTGCCGGCCCCCGCTCCGGCGCCGGGTCCGGCTCCGTCGCCGCCCGTGTCCGGGGGCTCCCGCACCATGGGCAGGTGCAGGTCGAAGCGGTCGAGGAGCGGGCCCGACACCCGCGACCGGTAGCGCCGCACCGCGTCCGGCAGGCACTGGCAGCGGTCGGTGCCGTCGCCGAGGTAGCCGCAGGGGCAGGGGTTCATGGCCGCGACCAGCTGGAAGCGGGCGGGGAACTCCGCCTGGCAGGCGGCGCGCACGATGGTGACCCGGCCCGACTCGATCGGCTCGCGCAGCACGTCGAGGATCGGGCGGCCGAACTCCGCCAGCTCGTCCAGGAACAGCACCCCGTGGTGGGCGAGGGAGATCTCACCCGGCCGCGGCGGCGCGCCCCCGCCCACCAGCCCGGCCGCGGAGGTGGTGTGGTGCGGGCTGCGGAAGGGCCGCTCGCGCCAGGCGGCGGCGGGGCCGCGCTCCAGACGCCGGGCGGAGTAGATGGCCATCGTCTCCAGCGCCTGGTCCTCGCCCATCGGCGGCAGCAGCCCCGGCAGGCGGCTCGCGAGCATCGTCTTGCCCGTGCCCGGAGGCCCCGCCATCAGCAGGTGGTGGCCGCCGGCCGCGGCCACTTCGAGCGCTCGCTTCGGCACCTCCTGCCCGCGCACGTCCGAGAGGTCGGGGCCGGACGGCGGCAGGCGGGCGCCGCCGCCGCACTCCGGCGCCGGCGCCGCGAAGGGCTCGATGGCGGGGGCGCCCAGCACGTGGTCGCGCGCTTGCCCGAGATGGGACACCGGGAACAGCACCGCCCCGCGCGCGTAGGCCGCCTCCCGGACGTTGCCGGTCGGCAGCAGCAGGCCCCGGCCCGCCGCGCGCGCGGCGACCGCGCACGACACCGCGCCCCGCACCGGCTGCACCTCGCCGTTCAGGGAGAGCTCGCCGGCCACCTCCAGCGCGTCGAGCCGCTCGGGCGGGATCTGCCCGGACGCGGCCAGGATGCCGAGGGCGATGGGGAGGTCGAAGCGCCCGCCTTCCTTCGGCAGGTCGGCCGGGCCGAGATGGATGACCACGCGGCCGTTCGGATACCGGAAGTCGGAGGCGAGCAGGGCGGCGCGCACCCGGTCCTTGCTCTCGCGCACCGCCGCCGCCGGCAGCCCGACCAGGGAGGTACGGGGCAGCCCTCCGCTCAGGTGCACCTCGACGGCGACGGACGGCGCGTCGAGCCCGAGGAGGGCGCGGGTGCGGACGAGTGCGAACGCCATGGCGGCACGGGCGGCGGAGCGGCGGCGCGGCGGAAGGCGGAAGGCGGGCGGCGGCGGCGCGGCGCGCTCAGGAGGCGTCCGCCGCCGGGGGCGCGTCCGGCCCGCCGCCCTCGCCCCCGCGCTCGATCGCCTCGATGCGCGCCTCCAGCGCCCGCACGCGCTCCTGCGCCTCGGCCAGCAGCTCGAGCTGCACCTCGAACTCCTCGCGGGTCACGAGCTCCGCGCGCTCCAGCGCCGCGCCGAGCGCCTCCCCGACGTTGCGGCGCAAGTCCTCGCCCAGCTCCGACAGGGGCATCGCTTCGTGCACGCGGCGCACCACGTCTTCGACGATCCGCACGGTCTTCACCTTCGCCTCCTCCCTCGTGGTGGAATGCCCGCGACCATAATCCCGGACCGCGCCCCGGACAAGAGGCGGAATAGGGGCGAACGGGACGACTTTTGTAGGCAAAACGCTCGACTTTTGTAGGTCCCCGTCCTACGCCTCCCGCCCGCGCCGGGCGCGCGTCCCGCCGCGGCGCGGGTTCGCGCCCGCCCGCTCCCGTAAGATCGGCCCCGGCAGGAGGGGGCCGGGAGCACATGACGAAGCCGCCCGATCGATACGCGGTGACGGGGCATCCCATCGAGCATTCGATGTCGCCCTTCATCCACCGTTGGTTCGCGTGCGAGACCGGACAGGCGCTCCGCTACGACGCCATCCACTCGCCGCCCGGCGGCTTCTCGGAGGTGGTGCGCCGCTTCCGGGCGGAGGGCGGGCGCGGGCTCAACGTGACCCTGCCGTTCAAGGAGGAGGCCGCCGCCCTCGCCGACGTGCGCACCCCGCGCGCGGAGCGCGCGGGCGCGGTCAACACCCTGACGTTCGGGGCGGACGGC
>CAZSPS010000251.1:0-3698 GCA_964608875.1 uncultured Ectothiorhodospiraceae bacterium | reverse complement strand
GGAGCCTGTCGTCGTCGAGCAGGCGCTCGCGGTCGTCGTGGATCCGCAAATGCGCGAACGCCCCCGTGCGCGTGTCCCAATCGAAACTTTCTCCGCGAGTGTCGGGCGGACACTCGTGTCGGGGACACGCGTGCCGGGCGTCGCTTGCGCCCCGGAAGGCCGACCAGTCGCCATGCACGAAACCGCTGCGGAGCGCGGCGGTGAGGCTGGCGAGCGCCGTCCAGGCGACGGCCACCAGCCACACGAACCCGACGGCCTCGCCGCCCGCGCCCACAACGAGCGACACGCCGGTGGCGGGCAGGGCCAGCGCGAGAACGCCCAGCACGAAGGCGCGCTCGCGCCAGGTGGAGGGCTGCGGCCCGCCGTGCGGCCGGGAATCGCGGGACGGGCGCTCGGAATTACGTGCCATGGCGGGGACCTCCGTTGCGGGGCGCGGGGAACGCCGGCGGCCGGGAGCCTCGCTTCCTCTCCGGCCCCGGCGCCTTCGGCCCGCTCCCGGCCCGGCTCCGCCTCCAGGCGGCGCTCGTCGAGCCGATGGAAGTTGCCACACCGGCCCCTTGCGAGCCGGCACGTTCCACTCCCGACATGAAAGGAATCGACATGCTGCATATCAACCGCGTGACGCTGCTGGGCCATGCCGGGCGCGACCCCGACATCCGCTCCCTCCCGGACGGCGGCCGCGCCGCGACCTTCAGCCTGGCCACGACCGAGCGCTGGAAGCGCGATGACGGCGGAACCGCCGAGCGCACCGCGTGGCACCGGATCGCCGTCTACGGCCCCGCCGTGGACCCGGTCGAGGCGATGGTGAGGAAGGGCGCGGCGGTGCTCGTCGAGGGCCGTCTCGCGCACCGCGAGTTCCGCGACCGGCAGGGCCGCGACCGGGCGATCGCCGAGATCGTCGTCGCCGGCCCGCAGGGGATGGTCAACGTGCTCTCCCGCAAGCCGCCGGACGAAGCGGACCCGGCGGCGGGGGAGAACCCCGGTGCGGACGAAGGCGCGGCCGATGACGGCGACGAGGCAGCGCCTGTCGCGTCCGATGCGTCGTCGCCGGAGGCAGGCGAGTGAGAACCGTAGGATCGAACACGCTGCGCGGCGGGCAGACGGTCTTCCACGGGCTCCGCATGTGGGGCCAGCTGCTCCAGGCCGGGATGTTCCTCGCGGCGATCGCCGTCGTGGCCTTCCCGGCCTGGAACGTGGCCCGCCAGAGCGACGGCTACGAATGGTACGCCGCCCTCATGGTGACCGTCGCCGAGGCCAAGCTGGTGCTCGGCTACGAGGAAACCTCCGGCCAGGAGGTGAGGATGCGGGACGGGCGATACGAGGTCATGTCCATCCGCGACCTCGCGGCGTCCACCGAGGCGCTCAGGACCCGCGAGCGGCTCAGGGACCGGGTGTTCGCGAGCGCGTTCGTCGGCGCGCAGGCGTCCGCCGCAGCGATCGGCCTGTTCCTCGCGCTGTTCTGGATCCGGGGGCGCCAGCTCAACCGGGCGAAATGGCTGCGCGGCGCCGAGCTTGCGAGCGTGGGCGAGCTTGCCCGCCGGGTCCGCCCGCCGCACGCGCGCCTGCGCGATGCCGTGTTCAGGAGTCCCGCGCCCTACGCGATCGCGGGCGTGCCCTTCCCGAAACGCGCCGAGACCCGCCATACCATCGTCTCCGGCACCACGGGATCGGGCAAGACGGTGCTGATCTCCGACCTGGTGGCGCAGATCAGGGAGCGGGGCGAGCGCTGCGTCCTCTACGACAAGATGGGGAGCTACACGCGCGCGTTCTTCGATCCCGCCCGCGACGTGCTCTTGAACCCGCTCGATGCCAGGTCGCCCCGCTGGTCGCCCTTCTATGAGGCGCGCAGCTCGCGCGACTTCGACACCATGGCGGCGGCGCTCATTCCCCAGCAGAAGGACACGGTCGATCCCTTCTGGGTCACCGCCGCGCGCCAGCTGTTCTCCAACGGCGCCGGCGTGCTGAGCGAGAAGGGGGTGACCGAGAACCGCGTGCTGGTCGACCACCTGCTCAAGACCGAGCTCACCGCGCTGGCGCAGGCCATGGAGGACACGGTCGCGCAGTCCATCGTCGATCCCGAGAACCCGAAGACGGCGCTCAGCGTGCGCGCCATGCTCACCGCCCACCTCGGCGCGCTCGAAGTGCTGCCGGACGACGGAACCCCCTTCTCCATCCGCGACTGGGTATCGGACGAGAAGCGAGGCGGCCACCGAGGCGGCCACCAAGGTGGCTTCCTGTTCCTCACCTCTCGCGCCGACCAGCACGCGTCCCTGCGCGGGCTCATCTCGACCTGGCTCGAGATCGCGGTGAACGCGCTCCTCTCCCTCGACCAGGACGACGGCCGCCGGGTCTGGATCGTTCTCGACGAGCTCCCCACCCTGCACCAGGTGCCCTCGCTCCAGCCGGGGCTCGCCGAATCACGCCAGTTCGGCGGCTGCTTCGTGCTCGGCATCCAGGTGATCTCCGCGCTCCGCGACCTCTACGGCAGGAACGGCGCCGAGACCATCTCCGGGCTCTGCGGCACCCGCGTGGTGCTGTCTGCGCCCGACGAGGACACCGCCAGATGGTCGGCCGCCTCCCTCGGCCGCGCCGAGGTCGAGGAGGTGACGGAAGGCTTCTCCTACGGCGCCAACACCATCCGCGACGGCGTCTCGCTCACGCCGAAGCGCGAGCTGCGCCCGCTCGCACTGGCTTCCGAGATCATGCAGCTGCCGGCGCTCCACGGCTATCTCCGCTTCCCCGGACCGCTCCCGGCCGCGAAGGTCGCGCTCGATTACGTGAGCCGCGATGCGGTAGCCGAGCGCTTCGTGGCGCGAAAGACCGCGCAGGCGACCGGACCGCGCGAAGGCGCGGGGCCGCAAGGCGGCGCGGAACGGAGCGCGCCGGCGCTCGGACCGCCGCAACCGGCGGAGGCCGGGGACGTGCCCGGCGAGCCCGCGTGGCTGAGGGAGGCAGACGAGGCCGGCGCTGAAGGGGCAGAGGTTGCGCCCGCCGAAACCGCCGTGCCGGCGGACGCCTCGCGTCCTTCCCGTGACGGGGCGGGAGCAGTGGAAGACGCGTCTTCCGGCTCCAGAGCGGCTGGAAACGGGGAGCGGGGCGAGCCGGCCGGGGACGGAGAGGCGAAGCCGCGCCGTCCCGGCGGCGTAGCGATCTGACATGGTGGCTTCCATCGGCGCCGTCGCCGCGCCGGAGCAGGGTGCGAGCTACTACGAACGCGACGGCTATTACGCCCGGGACTCCCCCGACCATCGGCAGGCCAGCGCCTGGGCAGGGCGCGGCGCGGCCGAGCTCGGCCTCGAAGGCCCGGTCGACCCCGACACCTTCCGGGCGGTCCTCGAAGGCCGCGTGCCGGACGGCTCCGGCAGGCGGCTGGGGCGCGTGGGGAAAGACCGGGGAACACCCGGGTCCGGCGCGTTCCACCACCGTCCCGGCCGCGACCTGACCTTCAGCGCCCCCAAGTCCGTCTCCCTCGCCGCCCTGGTCGGCGGCGATGCGCGCGTGATCGATGCCCACGACCGCGCCGTCGGCCGCGCCCTCGACTGGTTCGAGCGCAACGCCGCAGAGACCCGGACGAAGGATCCCGAAACCGGCCGCATGGTGCGTACCGGCGGCCAGAAGACGGTGATCGCGACGTTCCGCCACGATGCCAGCCGGAACCTCGACCCCGCGCTCCATACCCACTCGGTGATCGCCAACAT
>CAZSPS010000250.1:0-12147 GCA_964608875.1 uncultured Ectothiorhodospiraceae bacterium | reverse complement strand
TGGCTGCACGGCGTCGAGCTTCGCGAGGCCGACGTGCACCTGCCGCTTCGCGACCGCTCGGGGCACACGCTCGTGCTCGGCACCACGCAGGTCGGGAAGACGCGGCTGCTGGAGCTCGCCGCCACCCAGGACATCCGCCGCGGCGAGACGGTGGTGGTGTTCGACCCCAAAGGCGACGCCGACCTCCTCCGTGCGGTGCGCGAGGCGTGCCGGCTCGCAGGACGCGCCGACGACTTCGTGCTGTTTCACCTCGGATACCCCGAGCTCTCCAGCCGCTACAACGGCGTCGGGCAGTTCCACCGCGTGACCGAGGTCGCGACACGGCTCTCCGGCCAGATCTCGGGCGAGGGCCAGTCGGCGGTGTTCCGCGAGTTCGTGTGGCGGTTCGTCAACGTGGTCGCCCGCGCGGTGACCGCGCTTGGGGCTCGCCCGGACTACCGCACCATCCTCCGGCACGTCACCAACATCGAGGCGCTCTGCCTCGCGTACGCCGAGGCGTACTTCGCGGGCCGTCCGGACGTGCTCGACCAGGTGGCCGAGGTCGAGCGCCGCCGCGATACGCCGCCGCGGCACATGGAGGGCCGGGCGCCGCGGCTCGTCGCGTTCGAGCAGGTGATGCTCGAGCGGGGCTTGGGCGACGAGGTGATGGGGGGCCTCCGCAGCGCAATGCGCTACGAGCGGAGCTACTTCGACAAGCTCGTGGCCTCGCTCCTGCCGTTGCTTGAGAAGCTCACCACCGGCAAGGCGGCGGCGCTCCTGAGCCCCGACTACCTCGACATGGACGACCCCCGCCCGGTGTGGGACTGGCGGCGCGTCGTGAACCAGCGCTTGGTCGTCTACGTCGGCCTCGACGCGCTCTCCGACGCCCCCGTCGCGGCGGCGGTCGGGAACGCGATGTTCGCGGATCTGGTGAGCTACGCGGGCGAGCGCTACAAGCACGGCGACGCGCGGGGGCTTCGCGCCGGGGCCGAGACGCCCCGGCATCCGATCGTCGCGCACATGGACGAGTTCAACGAGCTGATGGGCGAGGAGTTCATCCCGCTCGTCAACAAGGGCGGGGCGGCCGGCGTGCAGGTGACCGCCTACACCCAGACCTTCTCCGACATCGAAGCGAAGACCCGGGATGCTGCGAAGGCGCGCCAGGTGTCGGGCAACTTCAACTCGCTCGTCATGTTCCGCGTCAAGGACGTGGACACCGCGGCGCTCCTCACCGACCAGCTCCCGGGCGTGAGCGTGGTGGATCTCACCCAGATCGCGGGCTACACCGATTCGAGCGATCCGGGGACCGACGTCGACTTCAGCTCCCGGCACGAGGATCGGATCACCTCGACGCGCACCACCATGCTGGAGCCTCACGACGTGACGAGGCTCCCGAAGGGCGAGGCGTTCGCGCTGCTCGAAGGCGGGACGCTGTGGAAGGTGCGCCTGCCGCTCCCCGCGGGCTCAGGAAAGGCGCCGCCCGCGGCGTTCGCCGAGCTCGCGGCCGACATGGCGCGGCGCTACCGCTCCGGGGCGACCTGGTGGGCGGACGGCGCCCCGGAGGGGCCCCGTGGCTGAGGCGGCGCGCATCGCCGAGGCCCCGGTTGCCCGGCGCCGGCGCGGGGGCGTCGGGTCGGTGGTGGGGTGCCTCACCCTCTCCGCGCTCGCCTCGGTCGCGGTCGAGTGGGTGGGCATGACCTGGTGGTGGCCGGACGAGGGCGCGGAGCACGCCGCGCGGGTGCTCCGCCGCGAGGCGGGGTACCTGAACGCGGACTTCCGCCCGAGCGCGGCCCGCATCGTCGGGGCCGCGGAGCGGGGCTACTACTGGCTCTTCGAGTGGACCGGGCTCAGCCTCGGGCTTCGCCGGCTCGGCGCCGGCGTGGACCTGGCCGAGTACGTGCGCGCGGGGCTCGTCACCGTGCAGGTGCTGATGGTGCGCGTGGTGCTGCTCGTCTTCTCCGCGCCCGCCTTCCTGCTCTTCGGCGTGGTGGGGCTCGCGGGGGGCCTCACGCTCCGCGACATCCGGCGCTGGTCGGCAGGGCGCGAGTTCGGGGGGGTCTACCACGCGGCGAAGCGCATCGCGCCGCGGGTGCTCGCCGCGGCCGCGTTCGTCTATCTCGCGATCCCGTTCGCGGTGCACCCGAGCGCGGTGATCGTGCCGGGGGCGGCGCTCTTCGGCGCGGCGGTGCTGGTCGTCGCCGCGTCGTTCAAGAAGTACCTGTAGAGGGGGGACCCGAGTGGATCCGGCGCAGCAGGCGGCGTTCCGGGGCGCGAACCCGGGGGGCGCGGTGACCGAGGCGGACCTGCTCGCGCTCTTCGCAGGCGCCGTCTGCGTGCTCGTGATCCTGTGGTGCGCGTGGGTCGTGCTCCACGCCTACAAGAGCTGGAGCGGCGGAGGGTCGCCGCTCGCGGAATCCGCGGGCCACGCGCTTCGCGCCGTGCTCGTGACGGTCGTGGTGCTGGCGGTCGTTACCTGGTGAAGACGACGGAGGCGGACGTGAGAGAACGAATCGGACAGTGGCGGCGGCGCCTGGCCGCCGCGGCGGCGGCGGGGCTCGCCGCGGGGCCCGCGCGGGCGGGCCTGCCGAACGTGGCGGACCCGTCCTCGGGCGCGGTCACGAGCGGCGACTTCATCGGGATGCTCCAGGCGTACGGGCTCGACATCGTGGTGCTCGGGGGCCTCGGGCTCTCGGCCATCGCGCTGCTCGTGGTCGCGAAGAACGTCATCACCAAGTACTCGATGGTGGCCGACGGGCGCGCGACCTGGGGCGAGGTGGGGATGCACGGGGCGGTCGGCGTGGTGCTGCTCGTCATCGTGATCTTCCTCGCGACGCAGTCCGCCACGGTGCTCGCCTGAGCGTGGACGCAGGCGTCGCATTCCTGCCCGACCGGCTGAACCGGGCGCCGGCGGTGTTCCTCGGGCTCACCGACGGGGAGCTGCGGCTCGCGGGCCTCGCGAACCTCGCGCTCTTCATCCCGGCGGGGACGGGCGTGGCCGCGCTCGCGGGGCACGCCGTGCTCGGGATCGGGGTCGGGGCGCTCGCCGCGTGCGGCGGGATCTGGCTCACCGCGCGGGTGCTGCGGGGTCTGAAGCGCGGGCGGCCCGAGGGCTACCACGCCGATGCGGTGGCCGCGTGGATCGAGGACCGGGGCTTGAAGCCCAAGACGATGCTCCGCGAGAGCGCGGTGTGGGACATCCGCGCCCGGCGCCGGCGCGGGAGGCGGCGGTGAGCCGCTACCGCAACGAGCTCGCCGGGCAGCGTGAGGCGATCCGGGCGCTGTGGGGCGCGGTGGGGGTGGCGCTCGCGTGCGCGCTCATTCTCGGCGTGGGGTGGATGACGGCGCCGAGCGCGCTTCGCATCCACATTCCGCCGGACCTGACGGCGGGGGCGACGGTGCGCCCGGACGACCCGGGTCCGCCGCACGTCTACACGTTCGCGCTCTACATCTGGCAGCAGCTCTACCGCTGGCCGAGCGACGGGGCGACCGAGTACCGCGCGAAGCTCGACACGCTGGTGCACTTCCTCACGCCCGCGTGCCGCCAGGACCGCCTCGACGACTTCGCCGCGCGCAACACCCGGCGCGAGCTCGCCGGGCGCCAGCGCGCGGTGTGGGAGCTCCCGGGGCGGGGCTACGCGCCCGAGCGGGTGTTCCACGAGGGTGCGGGGAGCTGGGTGGTCT
Organism: uncultured Ectothiorhodospiraceae bacterium; assembly: GCA_964608875.1. Classification (GTDB taxonomy): domain Bacteria; phylum Pseudomonadota; class Gammaproteobacteria; order HK1; family HK1; genus JAJDXW01. The sequence continues at coordinate 8,487 of CAZSPS010000250.1, read as the reverse complement.
CGCTCGATCTCATGATCGAGGAGACGGTGCTCGGCGAGCGGGTCAAGACCCGCGCCGTCGCCTACCCGGTGCGGGTGGTGCGCTACGACGTGGACCGCGAGTGGAACCCCTGGGGGCTCGCGCTCGACTGCCTCGCCGGGACGCCCCGGGCGATCGAGCGGGCCGGGGAGGCGTCGCGATGAGGCGGCTCGTCTGGGGGGCCGTCGGCCTGCTGGTCGCGTGGGGCGCGAAGGCCGAGACCGTCGAGTGGGTGCGAACGCCCATCCCGGTGACGCTCGGGGTCGGGGTCGAGCGCCAGGTGCGCTTCGAGGGGCCGGCCACGGTGGGGGTGCCCGCGGAGCTGCTTGAGGCCGGCGCGCTTCGCGCGGAGTTCGCCAACGACACCGCCTACTGGCTCGCGACGGAGCCGTTCGCCGCGCGCCGGTTCCGGGTGCGCCTGGAGCGCACCGGCGAGTTCGTGCTCCTCGACGTCGCCGCGGTGGCGGACGCAGGAAGCGCCGCGGAGCCGCTGGAGGTCCGCATCGCCCGGCCCGAAGCCGATGCCATTGCGGCTTCGAAGGCCCCGGCCGAGGATCCGCGCGACGGGGCGGTAGCCCTCATCCGCGACGCGGCGCGGCTGGACCTCGCCCCGCCCCGGCTCGCGGGCCTTCCGGCGGGGACGGTCGTGGTCGAGACCGCGCGCACCGACGCGGCGGCGCTCTACCGCCACCCGGACCGGGCGCGGATGCGCTGGTCCGTGGTCGGGCAGCTCTCTCGGGCGGGGCTCTTCGTAACGACGATCGAGGCGGCGAACCGGTCGCCGGCGCCGGTGGAGATCGACGTGCGGCAGCTCCGCCCGGGCGAAGCGCCCCGGAGCGGGACCGGCGGGGGGTTCGTCGCCATCGGCTGGACCCGCGCGACGCTGGCCCCGGCCGGGACGCCGGGCTTCACCGCACGCCTCTACGTGGTCTCGCGTGAGCCGTTCGATCGGGTCGTGGAGGCGGCCCGATGAGCCCGAATCTGCTCGTCAAGATCGCGGCCGCCGCGGTGCTCGCGGTGGTGGTCGCGCTCGTCGTCGTGCGCTGCTCGCGCGACGACGTGCCGACGGCGGGAACCGCCCCGGTGGTGGGCGGCGAGGCGCTTGCGCCGGAGACCGCGGCCGCGCTCGGCATCGAGGGCGACACCCCGGACGACACGGTGCGAACGCTCATTGCGAGCGTGCGCGAGACGAACGCGCGGCTCGCGCGGTTGGAGGACGCGAATCGCACCCTGCGCGACGACAACGCGCGGCTGCGGGACCTTCGCGCGAGCGTGGTGGCGGAGGTGAGCGGGGACCTTGCCGGCGAGGCGGCGCGGCTTCGCGAGGAGAACCGCGGCGTGGTCGCCGACGCCCGCGAGGAGGTCTCGGGGCTCCGCGCCGAGATCGCCCGCCTCCTCGGCGCCGCGCCGGTCGGCGGGGCGCCTCGTGTGCGCGCGACGGGCACGGTGTGGCTCGCGCCGCTCGAAGTCGACGCGCCCGGGTCGGGGCTGCTGCCCTGGGGCGAGGGCCCGGCGGGCGCGGTGCCGCTCACCGGCGACCAGGCCGAGGCCGCGCCCGCGCCGGTGCGCCCGGTCTACACCATCCCGAAGAACGCGACGCTGGTCGGCGCGCGGGCGTTCACCGCGCTCATCGGCCGGGTGCCGGTCGGGGAGGACGCGCGGGTCACCGATCCCTACTTCTTCAAGGTCATCGTCGGGCGCGACAACCTCGCCGCCAACGGCCACGAGATCCCCGAGCTCGCCTACGCGGTGGCGAGCGGGGAGGCGATCGGCGACTGGACGCTCGGGTGCGTGTCGGGCGACGTGACCTCGCTCACGTTCGTGTTCGCCGACGGGCGCATCGTGACGGTGCCCGAGGCCCGCGACGTCTCCGACGGCGGCGCGGGCACCCGCCCGGTCCGGCTCGGGGGCCTCTCCGACGACCACGGCAACCCGTGCGTCGCGGGCGAGCGCATCACGAACGCCGCCGCCCATCTCGGCCAGAGCGCGGCGGTGCTCACGCTCGGCGCCGCGGCTGAAGGGCTCGCGGCGGCGCAGACGACGACGGTCGCGAGCGGCGCCGGGGGTGCTCAAGTCCTGGTCGACGGCGACCTCGGGCGCTACGTCGCCGGAAGCGGGCTCGCGGGCGCGGCGCGGGAAGTCGCCCGGTGGCTCCGCGAGCGCCAGGCGCAGAGCTACGACGCCGTCTACGTGCCGCCCGGGGCGCGGGTCGCGGTGCACGTCGACGAGGCGCTTCGCATCGACTACGACCCGGCCGGCCGGCTGGTGCGCCACGAGGACGTGGCCCTGGGGGGGAGGCACCGTGCGCTCGACTAGAACCATTGCGGCCGTGGGGATGGCCGCCGCCCTCGCCGGCTGTGCGACGACCGAGCCCGCGGCGGTGCTCGTCGGGGGGCCGCGCATGATCGAGATCTACCGCGGCACGGCGGTGGAGCCCGCGCCGGAGGCACGCGGCGTATCGGAGGCGCCGCAGGCGCCGGAGGAGACCGTGCCGGAGGCCCCGAAGGGGGCGGTGGTGGAGGCGACCTGCCGGTGGGGGTGGTTCAGGTGGCGGTGCGAGGCCCCCGCGCCGCCGCCGGCGGCGGCGTGCGCGTGCGGCGACGCCCCCGGGTACGCCCGCACTGCGGCGAACGAGCTGGAGCTCCTGTTCCCGCGCCTGCCGAACCCCGACGTCTTCATCTACGTGCCGGCACACCTTGCGACGGAGCTGCGGATCCCCGTGCCCGGCTACACCACCGCGGTGCCGCTTTACGACCGGGTGGAGTACGCCCTGCCCGGCGAGGCGGAAGCGGCGCGCTTCTCAAGCGAAGCGCCGCCGGGCGTGAGCCCGGAGGAGGTACGGAGGGACGCGAACCCGGAGGGGGCCCGGCAGGATGCGGACCCGGAGGAGGAACAGCCCGGCGCGAGCCCGGAGGAAGGCGGGTCCGGAGCGAGCGCGAAGGATGCGTCCGCGGAGGAAGCGCCGTGAGCCTCAAGGCCGCGTTCGCCGGCGCCTTCGGACCGGGCAAGGCGCCCGCGCCCGAGGGGGCGGCGCCGAACGAAGGCGCGCGCCGGGCGCCGGCCCGCAGGGGCGTGCCGCCCGCGGTCGCGGCCGCGGTGTACCGCCCGGCGCGCTCGTTCGTCGACCACTTGCCCTGGGCCGAGGCGCTCGACGACGGCACCATCCTGCTCGAGGACGGCCGGAGCGCGGGCGCGGCGTGGGAGATCGAGCCCCGCGGCACCGAGGGGCGCTCCGGCGCGTGGCTCGCCGAGCTTCGCGACGCGCTGCACGATGCGCTCCAGGACAGCCTGGAGGAGCTCGACGCCTCGCCCTGGGTGGTGCAGACCTACACCTGGCGCGAGCCCGACTTGACCGCCGCGGCCGAGGCGTTCGCGGGCTACGTCACCGAGCGCGCGCGGGGGTCGGTCTTCTCCGACGCCTACGCGGACCTGCTCGCCGCCCACTACCGGGGCGTCGCGAAGCCGGGCGGGCTCTTCGCCGACCGGCTCTCCCAGACCCGGTGGGCGGGCGCGCACCAGCGCACCGTGGTGGTGGTGCACCGCTGGGTGCGCGAGGCACGCGGCGCCGGCGACGCCCCGCCGGGGGCCGCGGTGCTCGAGGCGGGCGGGAAGCTCATGGCCGCGCTCGAAGGGCTCGGCGTTCGCCAGCGCCGGCTCTCGGGGGCGGAGTTCCACGCCTGGCTCACCCGCTGGTTCAACGCCTGGACGGACTTGACGCCCGACGATCCGGGCGCGTTCGCGCGCGCGTTCTTGGGCGACGGGGCGATCCCCTACGGCGACGGCTTCGCCGAGAGCCTGTTCTACGCGCACCCGCGCTCGGACGCGGCCAACGGGTGCTGGATCTTCGACCGCACCGCGACGCGCGTACTCGGCGTCGAGGGCCTTCGCCGGGCGCCCGCGATCGGGCACGTCACCGGCGAGACCCGCCACGGCGACGCGGTGAACGCGGTGCTCGACGAGCTTCCCGAGGGCACGGTCTACGTAACCACGCTCGTCCCGGTGCCGCAGGACACGGTCGATGCGCACGTCGATCGCATCGAGGGCGCCGCGACCGGCGAGTCGGCCGACGCGATGCGCGCGCGCGCCGACTGCCGCACCGCGAAGGAGATCATGGGCGAGCGCCACAAGCTCTACCGCTTTGCGGTCGCGTTCTACCTGCGCGCGCCCTCGGTCGAGGACCTCGCGCGCCGCGCCGCCGAGGCGCGCACCGTGCTGCTCCGCCACGGGTTCCGGGCCATCGCCCCGGCGGATGATCTCCGCGCGCTCGACGGGTTCCTCGCGCACCTGCCGATGGCCTACGACCCGGACCTCGACCGGCTGGCGGGCTGGCGCCGGGCGCGGCTCGCCTGGGTGCAGCACGCGGCGAACGTGTGGCCCGTCTTCGGGCGCTCGCGCGGCACCGGGCGCCCGGGGCTCTCGTTCTTCAACCGGGGCGGGGAGCCGCTTGCCTTCGATCCGCTGAACAAGCTCGACCGGCTGAAGAACGCGCACGGGCTGCTCGTCGGCCCGACCGGGGCCGGCAAGAGCGCGACGCTCGGGGCGATGCTCGCGCAGCTCATGGCCGTGCACCGCCCGCGGCTCTTCGTCATCGAGGCCGGCAACTCCTTCGGCCTCCTCGCCGACTGGTTCGAGTCGCTGGGGTTGAGCGTCAACCGGGTGGCCTTGAAGCCCGGCTCCGGGGTCTCGCTCCCCACCTTCGCCGACGCGGCGCTGCTCCCCGAGGCGGGAGAGGTCACGCGCGACACCGAGACCCCGGAGGACGCGGAGCTGCCCGCGCTCGGCGACGTCGCCGACGACGACGAGGACGAGCCCCGGGACATCCTCGGCGAGCTCGAGACCGTGGCGACGCTGATGGTGACGGGCGGCGAGGCGAAGGAGGTCGAGCGGCTGCGCCGCGCCGACCGGCGCGTCATCCGCGATGCGGTGATCGAGGCCGCGAAGAACGCCCGGGCGGAAGGCGTCCGGCCCCGCACCGAGCACGTGCGGGTCGCCTTCCACCTGCTCGCCGAGACCCGCGAGGGCCTGCTCGACTCGGCCCGCCAGCGCCTGCGCGACATGGGCGATGCGCTCGGGCTCTTCTGCGACGGGTTCGCAGGCGAGGTGTTCAACCGCGACGGCGACATCTGGCCCGAGACCGACGTGACGCTCGTCGACCTCGCCCACTTCGCGCGCGAGGGCTACGAGGCGCACCTCGCCATCGCCCTCATCTCGCTGCTCAACGTCGTCAACCACATCGCCGAGCGCGACCAGCGAAGCGGGCGGGAGATCGTGGTCGCCATCGACGAGGCGCACATCGTGACCACGCATCCGCTGGTGAGCCCGTACCTCGTCAAGATCGTCAAGATGTGGCGCAAGCTCGGGGCGTGGCTCTGGCTCGCGACGCAGAACCTCGAGGACTTCCCCGGCGCGGCGCGAAAGCTCCTGAACATGATCGAGTGGTGGGTGTGCCTGGTGATGCCCACCGAGGAGGTCGACGAGATGCGCCGCTTCCGCGAGCTCTCGGAAGCGCAACGCGCGCTGCTCCTCTCGGCCACCAAGGCGCACGGCCAGTACACCGAGGGCGTGGTGCTCGCGGGCACGGTGGAGACGCTGTTCCGGTGCGTGCCGCCGTCGCTCATCCTCGCGCTCGTGCAGACCGAGCGCCACGAGAAGGCGCGCCGCGCCGAGCTCATGGCCGCCGAGGGATTGAGCGAGGTCGAGGCCGCGATCCGGATCGCGGCCGAGATCGACGCGGCGCGGGGGATCTCCGGATGAGGGCGGCGCTCGGCTCCGCGCTCGCACTCGCGGCGTGTCCGGGCCCGGCCCTCAGCGACGCCGAAGTGGTGGCGTTCACGCTGTCGTCGATGCCGCTTCGCGCAGGCGTCGGTGTCACCGTCCACGTCCTCGACGCGCGGGATGGCCACGCCGAGGCGTTCGGGGCGGACCTGCCCGACGATCCGGATCGCGCGCTCGCTGAAGTCAAGCGGCGCATGGCAACGGCGGAGGGCCGCGCGGCGCTCGCCCGCATCGCCGCGGCCGCCGCCGGCAACGCGCTCGCCGGCAGGCTCGGCATCGAGAAGCTCCCCGCGATGGTGGTCGACGGGCGCTACGTCGTCTACGGCGTGCGCGACGTCGCCCGCGCCGTCGAACGGGTCGAGGCGTGGCGCGCGGAGGCGGCGCGATGAGGGCGTGGGCGGCGGCGGGCCTGCTCGCCTTGGCGGGCCTCGCGCACGCGGGCGAGTCGGTCACCTCGGCCGACATCCTCGCCGCCTCCGCCGACCTCGATTGCCTCGACTATCAGCTTGTCGGCGGGTGCGTCTGGCTTCGCTGCGGATTCTTCGGGTGCAAGACGCGGGTGAGCGTCAAGGTCCGCCACTTCGTGCCCGACGCGGTGGTGACCGCCTATCCGGCCCGGGGCGAGTGTCCCTGGACCGAGCTCCGCGCGCTCGAAGGCCCGGGCGACGGCGGGACGTATGCCAGGGGCGCGGGGGCGCGGGCCGCGACCGGGCTCCGGTTCAAGCTCGCGCAGGCCGTGGGCTCGCCCGGGATCGCCTGGGTGGAGGCGCTCAATCTCGGAAGCCTCGTCTGCGACCCCGGCCCGACGCCGCTCGCGCCCTACTACGTCTCGGGCCTCGATCCGATGTGGCGCGCGCCCGAGCTCCAGGCGCCGCTCACCCTCCGCCACCTCCTCCGCGCGGTGCGCGAGCCGGGCGCTCTCGGGTCGCTCTGGGGGCCGGTCTACCCGCGCACGGGCTTCGTGCAGCAGGCCCACGACTACAAGGCCGGGGCGGTGGCCGCGCAGCGGGTCGCCGACCTCGTGACGCGCCCGAGCCAGCCCCACGTCTACCGGCCGCTCCCGCGCCGCGGGGGCCGCGGCCGGTGGCCGCCCGGGCCGGTCGTCGAGGGCGATGCGGGCACCCACCGATGGCAGCCGCTCGCCCCGCGAACGGGCGGGTGCGCGGTGTTCGCGGAGTCGGCGTCGCCGCCCGCGGGCACCGTCGATCCGCTCGGCGCGAACGTCGCCGAGAGCGGCGCCTACGCCTGGAACCTGTGGCGCCCGTACCGGTGCTGCGCCCGGCGCGGGCAGTGGCTGCTGTGGCACTGGGGAAGCTGAAGGAGGGAAGCCGTGAAGGCAACGACGAAGGCGATCTTCATCCTCGCCGCCGCCGTCGCGGCGCTGCCGGCCGCGGCCGACGACGAGCTCATCTACCGGCTGGGCGGCGGCGAGCCCCTGAGCCTCGGCCCCTCGGCGAGGGCCTCGACGCTTCGCCTCGGGGTCGGGGCGGAGTGGAACGCGAACCTCGCGTGCGGGAGCTTCGACATCGCGACCTCCATCCGCAACCAGTTGAACGGCATCTCGGGCGCCTTCCAGGAGGTCATGGGCAACGTCATCCAGACCGCGCAGGGCGTCGTCGCGTCGCTGCCTGCGCTCGCCATCCAGCGCCTCAACCCCGGCCTCTACGATCTCCTCCAGAACGGCGTGCTCGAGGCCGGGCAGGAGTTCCGGGTGGCGAAGCTCCAGTGCGACGAGGTCGTCGACGACATGGGCGACCGGCTCGCCCACGAGGGCTGGTCGTCGGTGGCGAAGGCCGACTTCTGGCGCAGCCAGATCGAGCTCGGCGGGCGCGACGTGGTCCAGGTCGCCGAGGAGGCCGACGCGTCGGGCGCGGACCGCGGGGTCGCCTGGGTGGGGGGTGCGCCCGCGGGCGGCGACGGCCAGGACCCCATCGAGGCGGTCGGCGACGTGGCCGCGGCGGGCTACAACCTGCTCCTCGGGCGAAGCGCCGCGGACACCTCCGCGGTGGGGCCTGCCGCGTGCGGGGACTCCGACATCTGCAAGGTATGGGACGACCCCGGGGAGATGGCCGAGTGGATGCGCCGCGCGGTCGGCGAGATGGAGGTCCGCACCTGCGAAGGGTGCCGCAAGGTGGCGAGCCAGGCGGGGCTGGGCTTGGCGTCGATGTACCGGCGCGAGCGGAGCGAGATCGCGAACCTGCTCCGCCCGCTCGTGCAGACCGACGCGGTGCCGGGCGAGGCGGTGCTCGACGCGCTCTCCGGCGGCGGCGGGTTCCGGGTCACGCGCCGGCTCCTGGAGGCCATCCGCGAGGAGCCGCGCCCGACCGACGTCGCCGACCGGCTCGCCGGGGAGCTCGCGGTCGGTCGGGTGCTCGAGCAGGCCGCGATGGCGCGCCGGGCGATGCTCGCCGGCATGCGCGAGCCGCACGTCGCGGGCAACGAGGCGGCGCTCGACGAGGCGAGGTGGGCGCTCGACGAGCTCGACCGCGAGATCCGGCAGATGGAGCTCGAGCTTCGCGTGAAGGCGGTCATCGCCTCGAACAGCTCGGTCGCGGTGCTGCGCCGCGCGTCGCTCAGGCGCCGGGTCCCGGTGTTCGAGGCATCGCCCGGGGGGACTTTGCGCGAGGGCGCCCCGGAGTGAGGGCCGGGGGCTGGCTCGTCCCGGCCGCCGCGGCGGCGGCCGGCGCCGCCGCG
>CAZSPS010000249.1:0-3035 GCA_964608875.1 uncultured Ectothiorhodospiraceae bacterium | reverse complement strand
TGGGCGGACCGGCCGGCGGCGTCGGCGGTCCAGGCGCTGCGCTGGCTCGGCCCCGACGCCGCCCGGGACGCGCGGGTGGTCTCGACCCTCAAACGCCGCCTGCCCGAGGCGGCGAAGCGCGATCTCGCCCGCAACGGGCGGGACCTCCCCGGCTGGGCGCTGCCGCTCGCGCGCGACATTGCGGGCGACGGGACGGGCGAAGAGGCAGCGGCGCCGTGACGGAGGATGCCTTCGCCTCCTTTCTCGGCCTGCCGGAACAGGACAGGCGGGACGCCTTCGCCGTTGCCGCGCGCCGTCTCGACACCGTGCCGGGCTATGTCGAGAAGGACTTCTGGGTCTGCCTCGTCCTCGACGCGCTCTTCAACCGGCTGCCCGAAGACCATCCGAAGCTGTTGTTCAAGGGCGGAACCTCGCTCTCCAAGGTCTTCGGGCTGATCCGGCGCTTCTCGGAGGACATCGATCTCGTGGTCCATCGCGACGGGCTGGGCTTCGCCGGCGAGCGCGATCCGACGATCGCCGCCGGCCTGTCGAACAAGCGCCGGAGCGCGCTGTTCGACGAGCTGGCTGAGGCCTGCGGCCGCTATGTCCAGGGCGACCTGAAGGCCGTTCTGATGGCCGCGGTCGGCGCGCTGGCGGAGGAATGCACCCTTGAGGCCGACCCGGACGACCCCGGCGGGCAGACGCTCCTGGTCGCCTATCCCACCCTCTATCCCGGCGCCGACGCCGCCTATGTGCCGCCGCGGGTGAAGATCGAGGCCGGGGCGCGTTCGCCGTCGAGCCCGGCGTTGTCCGCGCCATTTCTCCCTATGTGGCAGACGACCTGCCGGACTGGCCGTTCGGCGTCGGGAACGTCGCGACGCTCGCGCCGGAGCGCACCTTCTGGGAGAAGCTCCTGATCCTGCACGGCCTGCACTGCGGCTACCGCGACGCCGGGCGGCTGCCGGCGGACAGGGACCGGATCTCGCGCCACTACTACGACGCCGCCATGATCGCGGCCACCGCCACCGGCGAATCCGCCCTCGCCGACACCGCCCTGCTCGATGCGGTCCGGACCCACAATCTCGTCGCCTTCCGGCAGGCCTGGAAACGGTTCGAGGAGGCGGTTCCGGGATCGCTCCGGCTGGTCCCGCAACCCGAGCTGCACGCGGCCGTCGAGCGGGACTACCGGGCGATGCGCGACATGATCCTGGGCGACGCGCCGCCGTTCGGATGGATCGTGGACCGGCTGCGAGACGCGGAGGCCGCGGCGAACCGGATCTGATCGCGGTCGCTACCAATCAGGTCCGGGGGGTGCCGCCGGCGGCATGGACACCGCACTCCCGTCCAGGCTACATTGTGGCCCAATCAGGAGGATCGAGGCATGAGTACCGTCGTTCGCGCCCGCATCGACGAGAAGACCAAGCAGGAGGCCGCCGCCGTGCTCGACGCGATCGGCCTCACCGTCTCCGACGCCTTCCGCCTGATGATGGTGCGGATCGCGGCCGAGAAGCGCCTGCCCTTCGAGCCCCTGGTGCCGAACGCGGAGACGGTCGCGGCGATGGAGGCCGCGCGGCGGGGCGAGCTGGTCACGGTCGGCGACGTCGACGGCCTGATGGCCGACCTCCATGCGGAGGATTAGGCGGACCGCGGCCTTCAAACGGGATTACCGGCGCGAGAAGAGAGGCCGCTTCGCCAGGACCCTCGATGGCGAGCTTGCCCGTATCGTGGCCGAGCTGGCGGACGACCGGGCGCTCGCGCCGCGCCACCGCGATCACGCGCTTGGCGGGCAATGGAAGGACCACCGGGACTGCCATGTCCGTCCCGACCTGGTGCTGATCTACCGCAAGCCCGACGCCGAACACCTCGATCTCGTTCGCCTCGGCTCGCACAGCGAACTCGGCCTCTGACCGGCCGCCTCGCACGCGGGGCCGCGATCTCCGCCGCCCGGTAATCGACCCGCGCTCCCGGCGAGCGGCCGCCGCATTCCGGCCCAGGCAGGCCGCACGGCGGCCGCCCGCCACTCCCCCCGAACTCAACCGATCCATGCGCAACGCCGCCGGCCCGCCCCGGTCGCCGGCGCCCTGCGGCGCGCCGCCCGGAGGCCGAGGAGGGCGGTTCGGAAGCGGACGTGGCGGCGGGCGGCGGGAGCCGGCCGCGCCGCGCCGGTGCAACCTTCCATGGAGACCGCCATGAACTTCATCGCCCCCCGGGCCGAGCCGATTATCCGGGAGATTCCGCTCTCCCGGCTCGCGCTTGCGCCCGAGAATGTCCGCAAGACCCCGCCCGACGCGCAGGCCGACGCCGAGCTCAAGGCATCCATCGCCGCCCTCGGCCTGCTGGAGAATCTCGTCGTCCGCGCCGCCGAGCCCGATCCCGGATCGAGTCCGGGACAGGCGAATGACGACGGCACCTATGCCGTGGTCGCCGGCGGCCGCCGCCTCAAGGCCATGCAGGCGCTGGTCGACGATGGCACGCTCGACGCCGACTGTCCGGTGCCCTGCCAGGTCCGGTCCGGCGATGTCGAGGCCGCCGAACTGTCGCTGGCCGAGAACGTCATCCGCATCGCCATGCACCCGGCCGACCAGGTGGTCGCGTTCGCGAAGCTCGCCGATGCGGGCCAGACGGTCGCCGCGATCGCCGCGCGCTTCGGGGTGTCGGAACGCACCGTCGAGCAGCGCCTCAGCCTCGGCCATGTCGCGCCGGAGCTGCTGGACGCCTACCGGGCCGGCGAGATCGACCTCGACGTGCTCAAGGCCTTCACCGTCACCGCAGACCGCGCCCGCCAGATGGCCTGCTGGGAGCAGGTCTCCGGCCAGGGCTACCGGACCTCGGCCTGGCAGCTGAAGCGGATGCTGACAGACGAGGGGGTGCCGGGGTCGGCGGGCGTGGCCCGTTTCGTCGGCGGCCAGGTCTGGGAGGCCGCCGGCGGCCAGGTGCTGCACGACCTCTTCTCCCGGGACGACGAGAGTGCGGTCTGGTTCGACGATCCGGTCCTTCTCCACAGTCTCGCCATGACCAAGCTGCGTCCCTTCACCGACGAGCTCGCGACCCGCTGG
>CAZSPS010000248.1:0-7987 GCA_964608875.1 uncultured Ectothiorhodospiraceae bacterium | reverse complement strand
CCGCACGCCGGCGCGCAGGGCGAGCCGGCCCTCGAACGGCTCCGCACGGACCTCGCCGCCGCGCTCCGCTGGGCGCACCGCCTCGGCCTCGGCGAGGGGGTGGACAACCACTTCTCGGCCGCCGTCCCGGACGAGGACGGGGTGGTGCGCGGCAAGCGCTTCCTCATCAACCCCTACGGCTGGCACTGGTCGGAGATCACCGCCTCCTCGCTCGTGCTCTGCGACGAGGACGGCAACGTGCTCGACGGCGGCGGCAACACGGTGGAGACCACCGCGTTCTGCATCCACAGCCGCATCCACGCCAACGTGCCGAACGCGGTCGTGGTCCTGCACACCCACATGCCCTACGCCACCTCCCTCACCCTGCTGGAGGACGGCGAGCTGCGGATGTGCGAGCAGAACGCGCTGATGTTCGACGGGCGCATCGCCTACGACGACGAGTACGGCGGGCTCGCGCACGCGACCGAGGAGGGGGACCGGCTCGCGCGCAAGCTAGGCAACCGCAGCGTGCTGATGATGGCGAGCCACGGCGTGCTGGTGGCGGGGCCGGACGTGGGCGCCGCCTTCACCGACCTCTACTACCTGGAGCGCGCGGCGATGTTCCAGGTGCTCGCCCGCTCCACGGGCGGGCGGCTGCGCACCTTGTCCGAGGCGGTGCGCGAGAAGACCCGGGCGCAGATGCGCGAGGACCGCCCGCTCCTGGCCGAGCGCCACTTCACCGCGCTGCGCCGCATCCTCGACCGCGAGGAGCCGCAGTACCGGCACTAGCGCCGGCGCCGGCGCCGGTACCGGCCGCGGCCCCGCGGCCCGGCCGGCCGCGACGGCCGCACACACCCACGACGACAGCAGCGCAGACAGACGGAGGCCCGTCCATGGAAGTCCTCAGCAACTCCCCCATCGAAGCCGCCTACCGCGGCCGCACGCGCCGTTCCGCCGAGCTCGCGCGCGAGGCGAAGGAGCTGTTCCCGAGCGGCATCACGCACGACAGCCGCAAGCTCGACCCCTACACCATCTACGTCGACCGCGCCGAGGGGCCGCGCAAGTGGGACGTGGACGGCAACGAGTACGTGGACTACTTCGGCGGGCACGGCGCGCTGCTGCTCGGCCACCACCGGCCCGAGATCGACCGCGCGGTCGCCGAGGCGCTGGCGCGCGGCACCCACTTCGGGGCGAGCCACGAGGGCGAGGTGCGCTGGGGGCAGGCGGTGAAGGCGCTGGCGCCGTGCGCGGAGCGCGTGCGCTTCACCGCTTCCGGCACGGAGGCGACGCATCTCGCGCTGCGGGTCGCGCGCGCCGCCACCGGCCGCAACAAGGTGGTGCGCTTCCGCACCCACTTCCACGGCTGGCACGACCACATGGCTCCGGGCTACCTCTCGCACTTCGACGGCACCCCGCCCGTGGGCGTCCTCGACGGGGTGGCGGACGGGGTGGCGCTGCTCGACCCGGGCGACGAGTCCGCGATGCGCGCCGCGCTCGCCTCCGACCCCGACGTCGCGGCCGTCATCCTGGAGCCCACCGGCTCGTCGTTCGGGCGCGTGCCGCTCCGCCCGTCCTTCCTCGAGGCCCTGCGCGAGGCGGCGAGCGAGAGCGGCGCGGTGCTCATCTTCGACGAGGTGGTGACCGGGTTCCGGGTGTCTCCGGGCGGCGCGCAGGCCGAGTTCGGGGTCGTTCCCGACCTCGCCGCGTTCGCCAAGATCCTGGCGGGCGGGATGCCCGGCGGCGCGCTCGCGGGGCGCAAGGACCTGCTCGACCACCTGGACTTCGAGGTGGCCGAGGCCACGGAGCGCGAGAAGGTCACGCACCAGGGCACGTTCAACGCCAACCCCGTGTCGGCGGCGGCGGGGGTGGAGATGCTCCGGATCGTGGGGTCGAGCGACGCGTGCGCGCGCGCGAACGCGTTCGGCGAGCGGCTGCGCGGCGCGCTCAACGAGGTGCTGATCGACGAGGGCGTGCCGTGGGCCGCCTACGGCACCTTCTCCGGCTTCCACTTCTTCCTGAACCCCGAGGGGCGCGGCGACCTGCGGCCCGACCGCTTCGACCCGCTCGCGCTCGACTACCGCGAGCTCAAGGCGACCCCGCCGGGGCTCGCCGAGCGCTTCCGCATGGCGATGCTGGCGAACGGGGTGGACCTGATGGGCTGGCCGGGCGGCGTCATCTCCGACACGCACGGCGACGCCGAGCTGGGCGCCACGGCGGACGCGCTGCGCGAGTCGCTCAGGATGCTGAAGGCGGAGGACGCCGTCTGACCCGGAGGCCGGGCGGGCTCAGAGGTCGATGACGATGTTGCCGTAGCCGTCGAGGGAGGCGCGCGCGCCCGGCGGCACGAGGCAGGTGGCGTCGTACTCCTCGACGATGAGCGGCCCCGCGGCGCCGTCCGCGAGGTCCGTGCGGCGGCGCATCACCGGCGTCTCCATCCAGCCCGCGTCCGGGCCGAAGTAGGCGGCGCGCGAACCGCCGGCCGCGGCGCCCTCGTCGGCGCCCCCGATCTCCCCCCCGGCCGCCGCTTGCGCGCGCTCCAGGACCAGGGAGTCCGGCACCGCCGGCGTCTCCGGCAGCCCCTGCGCCACCACCACCATGTTCACCAGCTCCACCGGCTCCTCCGGCCCCGCCCGGTGGCCGTAGGTGCGTTCGTGCTCCTCGCCGAACGCTTCGGCGAGCCGCCCCAGCCACGCCCGGTCCACCGTGCCCGCGCCCGTCTCCGCGCCCGCGCCGCCGCCGCCGTCTCCACCGCCGCCGCCGTCCAGGGGCGGGGCGGCCACGTTCAGCTCGTAGATCTGGCCCTTGTAGTGCAGGTTCGCCGTGCGCCGGAACCGCATCCGCTCGCGCGCGAACCCCTCGCGCTCGAGCTGCCGGCGGCCTTCGTCTTCCAGCGCCTTCCAGGCGCGGCCGATCTCCGCCGGGTCGGCCTCCGTCAGCACCCGGCGGAACGTCCGCGAGTAGTGGTGCTCCACGTCGGCGTAGAGCAGCCCGAAGGCCGAGAACAGTCCGGGCGCGGGCGGCACCAGGATGCGCTTCATGTGCAGCGCCGCCGCCATCGTGGCCGCGAACAGCGGCCCGTTGCCGCCGAACGCGAACATCGCGTAGCGCCGCGGGTCGCGCCCGCGCTCGCTCGACACCGAGCGGATGGCGCGGATCATGTTGGAGGCCGCGATCCGGTGGGCGCCGTAGGCGGCGTGCGCCGGCTCCAGGCCGAGCGGCTCCGCGATGCGCTCCCGGAAGACCTCGCGGCTTCGCTCCGGGGCCAGCTCGAGCTCGCCCCCCACCAGGTAGCGGGGGTTGATGTAGCCGAGCACGACGTTGGCATCGGTGATCGTCGGCTCCTCGCCTCCCCGGTCGTAGCACGCCGGGCCGGGCGACGCGCCCGCGCTCTCGGGCCCGCACTGCAGGGAGCCGCCCGCGTCCACGCGCACGATGGAGCCGCCCCCGGCCCCCACTTCCGCGAGGTCGATGGCCGGCACCTTGATGAGGTAGCCCGCCCCCGTCAGCAGCCGCGAACCCTGCATGATGCCGCCGCCGACGCTGTATTCGAGGGATCGGGTGAACTCCCCGCCCTCGACGAGCGACGCCTTGGCGGTGGTCCCGCCCATGTCGAAGGTGATGATGTCGGGCAGCCCCGCCTTGCGCGCCAGCGCCTGTGCGCCCACCACCCCGCCCGCGGGACCCGATTCGATGATGTTGCACGGCAGCCGGATGGCGTCCTCGACGGTGGTGAGCCCGCCGTTGGACTGCATCAGCATGACGGGCGCGTCGATCGACGCGGCGCGCAGCTCGCGGCGCAGCGACTCGAGGTAGCGGGCCACCGTGGGCATGACGCAGGCGTTGACGACGGTGGTGGAGGTGCGTTCGTACTCCTTGATCTCCGGCAGCACCTCGTAGCTGATGCAGTGCACCAGGTGCGGCGCGCGCTCGGCCAGCACCTCCTTCACCAGCAGCTCGTGGGCCGGGTTCTCGAACGAGTTGAGGAGGCAGACCGCGACCGCCTCCACCCCTTCGGCCAGCAGCCGGTCCACCGCCGCCTCGGCGTCGGCGCGGGCGAGGGGGCGCACCACCCGGCCGCGGGTGTCGATGCGCTCGTCCACCTCGACCCGCAGGTAGCGCTCCACCAGCTCCGGCGGCTTCTCCCACTCGAGATCGTACAGGCGCGGCATGCGCAGGTTGCGGAGCTCGAGCACGTCGCGGAAGCCGCGCGTGGTCACGAGTCCCGTGAGCGCGCCCTTGTTCTCCAGGATCGCGTTGGAGGCGACCGTGGTGCCGTGCCGCACCTCGGCCACGTCCGGCCCCGCGAGGCCGGTCTCGCGGAATACCTGCGAGAGGCCTTGCGCGATGGCCTGCGCGTAGTCCTCGACGCTCGACGACACCTTGCGGGTGCGCACCCGGCCCCCCGCGTCCAGGAACACGATGTCGGTGAACGTGCCGCCGATGTCCACCCCGACCCGGTACCGGCCTCGCTCCATGCCGGTCAGTCCGCCGCCGCGGGCGCCGGGGCGCCGCCGCCCTCGCGCTCGCCGCCGCTCCCGTCCTCGCCGCCGCCCTCGCACTCGCCGGGGTCGGTCCACGCCACCGGCCCCGGCGGTTCCTTGCGCGCCGCCCGCAGGCGCTCGCGCAGCGCGCCGGTGGCCGCCTCGTCCACCCGCCACGCGTCCGTATCGACCACCACCCCGTAGTCGCGCCGCGCCGCGTCCGCCGACACGTACTCGTTGCGCACGTCGCGCAGCACCCGCGCGGGGTCGCGCTCCAGCGGGTCGCCCCATCCGCCCCCGCCCGCCCATTCGAGCCGCACCACGTCGCCCCGGTGGATGGTGGCGGTGACCTTCGACTCCAGCTGCTGCGCGTTGCGGTGCGGGTTGAGGATGTTGGCCGAAGGCCGGCCGGGCCGTCCGCCGTAGAGTCCGTAGGGGCGGATCTTGCGCCGGTCGGAGCGGACCTGCAGCACCGCCTCGGACTCGTCCAGCCGCACGTCGCGCCGGTACGGCGCCCCGCCCCGGAACTTGCCCGGCCCCGCCCGGTCCTGCATCAGCTCGTAGGCCAGGACCTGCACCGGCTGCTCCGCCTCCATCACCTCGGCCGATTGCGAGGCCATGTTGGCGAACATGTTGGAGTTGCCCTGCAGCCCGTCCGCCCACGGCCGCCCGCCCCACGTGCCGGCCGTGAAGTCGACGCAGATGAAGGGCCGGCGCTCGGCGTCGTAGCCGCCGATGGTGATGCCCGTGTTGCCGCCGTCGGAGGCCGCGCACACCCGCTCCGGCAGCATCATCGCGAGCGCCCCGAAGGCGCAGTCCACCATGCGGAACCCGGTGAGGCCGCGCGCCGCGCACGCCGCCGGCAGCACCCCGTTGGCGATGGTGCCGGGGGGCGCGGTCACCTCGATCACCCGGAACACGCCCTCGTTGTTGGGGATGCCCTGGGGCAGCACGGAGCGGATCGCCGTGTAGCTCGCCGCCTTGGTGAACGACAGCGTGTTGTTGATCGCGCCGCGCACCTGCTCCGACGTGCCCGTCCAGTCCACCAGCATGCGCTCGCCCCGCTTCTCGATCCGGCAGGCGAGCCGGATCGGGCGCTCGCGGTCGATGCCGTCGTCGTCGATCCAGTCCTCGAACGAGAACTCGCCGTCGGGCAGCTCCGCCACCGCCGCGCGGGTCAGGCGCTCGGCGTAGTCCATGACCTCGCGCATGTAGGCGCGGCTGGTCTCGACCCCGTAGGCCTCGACCAGCTCCAGGAACTGGCGCTCGGCGATCTTGCAGGCCGCGAGCTGGGCGCGGAGGTCGCCGAAGACCTGCACCGGCACCCGCACGTTGCGCTCGATGAGGGACCAGATGGCATCGTTCGCCCGCCCCCGGTCGTAGAGCTTCAGGGGCGGGATGCGCAGCCCTTCCTGGTAGATCTCGGTCGAGTCCGATGCGTTCGACCCCGGCACCCGGCCTCCCACGTCGGCGTGGTGGCAGATGGTGGCGGCGTAGGCGAGCCGCTCGCCGCCGGCGAAGATGGGCTGGAAGATGAAGACGTCGGGCAGGTGCATGCCGCCGTCGAAGGGGTCGTTGAGGATGAACACGTCGCCCGGATGGGTGTCGTCGCCGAACCGCTCCACCACCACTTCGAGCGCGGTCGGGATGGAGCCGAGGTGCCCCGGCAGGGTGAGGCCCTGCGCCACCAGCCTGCCCTCGGCGTCGGCGAAGGCGGTGGAGAAATCCATGTTGTCGCGCAGCACGCCGGAGTAGGTCGTGCGGCAGATGGTGAGCGCCATCTCGTCGGCGATGGAGAACAGCGAGTTCTTGAACAGCTCGAACCCGATGGGGTCGCCGAGGTCGGCCATGCGGTGCTCCATGGGCGGCAGGTCCGGGGGGAGGGGAGGCGGCGCCCCGCGCTCGGCTGTGCGCCGCGCCCGCGCGGCGCGCCCGTCCGCCCGGGCCGCGCGCGTGCGGGGTCAGGTCAGGTGAGCTGGATGCGTCCGCCCGGCGGCGCCCCGCCGCCGCCCGCGCCCGGCACCGCCCCGGACGGCGGCACCACGATCTGCGACGCCTGCTGGCGCTGGAGCTCCTTGATCTCCTCCACCATGCGCCGCACCGCCTGCTCGGCCGCGGGCGCGAAGCCGGCGATGGCCTCGTCCAGGCTGCTCGCCTCGAGCTCGAACTGCAGCGGCAGCGCTCCCATCGCGGAGAGCACCTGCGCCTGGCCGAGGTAAAGGGTCTCACGGGACTCGTCGGGCGAGCCGTCCGGCTTGACCGGGGTCAGCCGCCGGATGGTGCCTGCCGCGAGGTCGGTGATGACCTCCTCGAGATACAGGCGGTCGCGGTCCATCTTGAGCTCGCGCGCCGCCGCCTCCTGCTCGCTGGTCAATGTGGGCTCCTCGCCGGATGGGGTGGAACGGGACAGAGGCTAGATGATTCGCCGCCGGGATCGCAAATGCCGCCTCCCGGCAGCCCGCGCGCACGGCCCCGCGCGCACGCTGCGCGCGCGCCGCGCCATGGTCCATAATGCGGGCCCCGCACGGGGACGCCCCGCGTCCCCCCGACGTAAGGAGTCCGGCATGGCCAACGACGCGAACGCGGCTCTCATCCTCCGTGACCGGGAGCATCTCATCCACCCGCTGCACAGCCCCGCCGCCCACGCCGACGGCAGGGTCTGGGTGCGGGGCGAGGGCGCGGAGCTCATCGACGCCAACGGCGACCGCTACATCGACGCCCTCTCCGGCCTTTGGAACAACACGGCCGGCCACGGCTGCCAGGAGCTGGTCGACGCCGCCGCCGCCCAGATGGCGGAGCTGCCCTACGCCTCGGGCTACGCGGGCAGCACCAACCCGCGCGCGGTCGAGCTGGCCGAGCGCCTCGCCGCCATCACCTACCCCCGCATCAACCGCTTCTACTTCACCTCGGGCGGCGGCGAGTCGAGCGACAGCAACTTCAAGATGGCCCGCTACTACTGGAAGCTCCGCGGCAAGCCGGACAAGACCAAGGTCATCTCGCGCCAGCTCGGCTACCACGGGGTCACCCTCGCCGCGATGTCCGCCACCGGCATCGACGCCTACTGGCCGATGTTCGAGCCGCGGGTGCCGGGCTTCGTGCACATCCCCTCGCCCTATCCCTACCGCTACCGGGCGCCGGACGGGATGAGCCCGGGCATCGCCGCCGCCAACGAGCTCGAGCAGGCGATCCTGAGCGAGGGTCCCGACACGGTGGCGATGTTCATCGCCGAGCCGGTGCAGGGCGCGGGCGGGGTGATCGTGCCCCAGGACGACTACTTCCCCCGCATCCGCGAGATCTGCGACCGCTACGACGTGCTCCTCGTGGCCGACGAGGTGATCACCGGCTTCGGGCGCACCGGCAAGATGTTCGGCCTCGAGCACTGGGGGGTCGAGCCGGACATGATCCAGTTCGCCAAGGCCATCACCTCGGGCTACTTCCCGCTCGGCGGCATCGGCATCAGCGACGAGATCGCGGACACCATGGACGCCTCCGGCACCCCCTGGATGCACGCCTACACCTACAGCGCC
>CAZSPS010000247.1:0-2534 GCA_964608875.1 uncultured Ectothiorhodospiraceae bacterium | reverse complement strand
GTCCCGGGGCGGGCGTACAACCGGGGGAAGTACTCATGCGCGAAGCAGTCATCGTAGACAGCATCCGGACCGGGCTGGCCAAGTCCTTCCGGGGCACGTTCAACCTCACGCGGCCCGACGACATGGTCGCCCACCTCATCGACGGGCTGCTCGACCGCAACCCGGCGCTCCCGCCCGAGGAGGTGGAGGACTGCATCGTCGGCTGCGCCGACCAGACCGGCGAGCAGACGGGGAACATCGGGCGGCTGTCCGTCGCCCTCTCACGGCTGCCCCTCACCGTCGCCGGCTCCACCGTGAACCGTTTCTGCTCGTCGGGGCTCAACACCATCGCCACCGCCGCGACCCAGATCGAGAGCGGCTACGCCGACGTCATCATGGCGGGCGGGGTCGAGTCGATCACCGCGGGCCAGCGCGCCGACAGCGGGGAGCTCTCCAAGAACCCGGCCCTGCTCGAGAAGAAGCCCGACATCTACATGGCGATGGGCAACACCGCCGAGGTGGTGGCGCGGCGCTACCAGGTGAGCCGCGAGTACCAGGACGAGTACGCGTTCACGAGCCAGGAGCGCACGGTGCTGGCCCAGGTCGAGGGGCGGTTTGAGGACGAGATCCACCCCATGACCGTGCGCTGGCGCAAGACCGACCGCGAGACGGGCGAGTCGCAGGACCTGGAAGGGACGGTGGACCGCGACGAGTGCAACCGCCCGGACACCACCCGGATTGGGTTGGAGATGCTCCCTCCCGCGTTCGAGGAGGACGGGACGGTGACCGCGGGCAATGCCTCCCAGCTCTCCGACGGCGCTTCGATGGCCCTGGTGATGAGCGAAGAGCGCGCGCGCCGGCTCGGGCTCGAGCCGCTGGCGTACTTCCGCGGCTTCACGGTGGCGGGGTGCGAGCCGGACGAGATGGGGATCGGCCCGGTGTTCGCGGTGCCGAAGCTGCTGGAGAAGGCGGGCCTCGGTATCGGCGACGTCGACCTCTGGGAGCTCAACGAGGCCTTCGCCTCGCAGTGCGTGTACTGCCGGGACCGGCTGGAGATCGACCCCGAGATCTACAACGTCGACGGCGGTTCCATCGCCATCGGCCACCCGTTCGGGATGACGGGCGCGCGGCTCGTGGGGCACCTGGTGCGCGAGCTGCGCTCGCGCGGCAAGCGCTACGGGGTCGTCACCATGTGCGTCGGCGGCGGGCAGGGAGCGGCCGGGCTGTTCGAGGCGGCCTGAGCGGCCGCCCGGCCGCCGCCCGACTGTCCGACTGCCCGGCCGGGAGGAACGGCGCGATGCTCGACACGGGGTTCGTCGGCTGGCGCGGGCTGGTCGGCTCGGTCCTGCTGGAACGGATGCGCGAGAGCGGGGACTTCGCCGGTCTCGCGCCCACGTTCTACTCGACCTCCTCGCCGGGCGCGCCCGGCCCCGCCGCCGCCCTCGGCCTCGCGGACGCTCCCCTCGGGGACGCCCGCGACATCGCGGCGCTCGCCCGCCACGACGCCATCGTGACCTGCCAGGGCGGGGACTATACGCGCGAGGTGCACCCGCGGCTCCGGGCGGCGGGCTGGAGCGGGTACTGGATCGATGCCGCGTCCGCGCTCCGCATGGAGCCGGACGCGGTGCTCGTGCTCGACCCGGTGAACGCCGAGGTCGTCGCGGACGGCCTCGCGCGCGGGCGCCGGGACTTCTGCGGCGCCAACTGCACCGTGAGCCTGATGCTGCTGGCGCTTGCCGGGCTGTTCCGCGAGGGGCTGGTGGAGTGGGTGACGAGCATGACCTACCAGGCCGCTTCCGGCGCGGGCGCGGCCCACATGCGCGAGCTCGCGGCCCAGATGGCCGCCCTCGGGGAGGCGGTGCGCGAGCCCCTCGCCGACCCCGCCTCGTCCGCCCTCGCGCTCGACCGCGCGGTGCGCGCCGCCCTCGACGCGCAGGGCTTCCCCCGCGAACGCTTCGGCGCGCCGCTCGCGGCGAGCCTCCTGCCCTGGATCGACCGGCCGGTGGACGGCGGCCGCAGCCGGGAGGAGTGGAAGGGCGCCGCGGAAGGCAACAAGATCCTCGGCCGCCTGGAGGAGCCGATCCCGATCGACGGGGTGTGCGTGCGGGTGGGTTCGATGCGCTGCCACGGGCAGGCGTTCACCATCAAGCTCCGGGAGGACCTGCCGCTTCGCGAGATCGAGACGATCCTCGCAGGCGCGCACGAGTGGGTGCGGGTGGTCGGGAACGACCCGCAGGCGACGCTCTCGGAGCTGACCCCGGCCGCGGTGAGCGGGCGGCTCGAGATCGCGGTCGGGCGGCTGCGCAAGCTCGCCATGGGCGGGGAGTACCTGACCGCGTTCACGGTCGGGGACCAGCTCCTGTGGGGGGCGGCGGAGCCGCTTCGCCGGATGCTGCGGATCCTCCGCCGCCATCTCGGGGAGCCCGCCGGCTCGGTGCGGGCCGCCGAAGCGGCCTGAGCCCCTCGCCGGCGCGGCGGGCGGCAGAGCAGCGGCCGCCGCCGCCGTCCCGTCCCGCCTCCCCGGGCGGCGCGCCCGCGCCCGGTCAGTCCCCCGC
>CAZSPS010000246.1:0-2280 GCA_964608875.1 uncultured Ectothiorhodospiraceae bacterium | reverse complement strand
CTCCTCGGCGCCGAGCGTGGCGGGGTGGGGGGTGGTGGCGATGCCGCCGTCCGCCGTGGCGCGCAGGCACTCCTTCTCGACCCCCTTGCGCCCGGCGCCGAGGAGCGGGCCGCAGCCGGCGTCGGCGAGCCGCGCGAGGCGGCGCCGGAGAGCGTCGTACAAAGGGGCAATCCTACGGGTCGGAGCGAAGCGCTATCGTAGACGATGGCGGCGGAGAGCACGGGCGGGCGGTGGCGCCCCGCCGCGCTACACTAGCCCGGAACGCGGCGGACGGAGGCCGGGGGAGCTTGAACGAGACGCAGCATGCCGTGCGCCTGGGCGCGCTGCTCGCCGCAGTGTGGCTGGTGCTCTCGAACCGCTTCGAGGCGTTGCCGCTCGCCTTCGGCGCCGTCTCGTGCGCGCTGACGCTGTACCTCGCGCTGCGCATGGACCGCACCGACCGAGAGGCGGTCCCGCTCGCCTACCGGGCCGGGGCGTGGTTCGGCTTCGTGGCCTGGCTCGGGGTCGAGATCGTGAAGTCGAACCTCGCGGTGACCCGCGCCATCCTCGACCCCCGGCTCCCCATCCGCCCGTCCACCGTGCGGGTGCGGGCCACCCAGCGCACCCTGCTCGGGCGCGTGAGCTTCGCCAACTCGATCACCCTCACCCCCGGCACGGTGTCGATGGACCTCGACGGCGACGCCATCGACGTCCATACCCTGCTCGCCGCCTCGCCGGAGGCGATGGCCGAGATGGGCCGGCGGGTGTCGGCCATGGAGCGCCCGCGGTGACCGCGTTCGGCATGGGCGCGGCGGGGGTGGGGGCGCTCGCGGTGCTCGCCGCGATGTTTCTGGCGCTGGTGCGCGCGATGCGCGGCCCGACCGTGTACGACCGCATCCTCGCCGTCAACAACTTCGGGGTGCTCACGGTCCTCCTCATCGCGGCGGCCGGGTTCGTCGCCGGGCGGCCGGAGTTCCTCGACATCGCCATCGTCTACGGCCTCATCAGCTTCATCTCCACCGTGGCCGTGCTCAAGTTCTTCGAGTACGGGGACCTCGGGCACTCCGGGCGGAGCGACCCCGGCCCTCCGCCGCAGGCCTGAGCGCGGGCGCCATGGACTGGACCTGGACGGACGTCCCGAGCGCGGCGTGCATCCTCGCCGGCGGGTTCTTCCTGGTGGCGGGGGGGGTCGGGTTGCTGCGGCTGCCCGACCTCTTCACCCGCATGCACGCCGCCGGCATCACCGACACCCTGGGGGTCGGCCTCTTCGTGCTCGGCTTCATCATCCAGGCGGGCCTCGGCACGGTGGCCGTGAAGCTGGTGCTGGTGCTGCTGTTCGTGCTCCTGACCGGGCCGGTCGCGGTCCATGCCCTGGCCAAGGCGGCGCTGCACGGCGGGGTGCGTCCGCTCGGCGCTGCGGCCGGGACCGGGACCGGAGCCGGAGCGGGGGACGGGGCCGGCAGCGGCAGCGGCGCGGCGCCGCCCCCGCCTCCGTTCGGGGCGCCGCCTGCGGTGGAGCCGCCGTGGAATACCTGATCAACGCCGCGCTGCTCGCGCTCCTGGTGGCGACCGGGGCCGCCATCGTGCGCATGCGCGACCTGTTCGCGGCCGTGATGCTCACCGGCATCTACAGCCTGCTCACCGCCTCGGTCTTCGTGGTGCTGGACGCGGTCGACGTGGCGTTCACCGAGGCGGCGGTGGGGGCCGGCATCTCCGTCATCCTCATGCTGGGCGCCCTCGCCCTCACCGGGCGCGAGCACACGGCGGCGAGCGCGTCGGGCGGGCTCGCGCTCGTGGTCGTGCTCCCGACCGCGGCGGCCCTGGTGTGGGCCACCTTCGACATGCCGCCGTTCGGGGACCCGCTCGCCCCGGCCCAGGTGCACGTCGCCCCCCAGTACCTTGAAGGGACGGCGTCCCAGATCGACATCCCCAACGCGGTCACCGCCGTGCTCGCGAGCTACCGCGGCTACGACACCCTGGGCGAGGTCTTCGTCGTCTTCACCGCCGGGGTGGGGGTGCTCGCCCTGCTCGGCGGCGGACGCCACCGGAGCTAGCCCCGCCGTGCGCCACCACCACGTCCTGCACGTCATCACGAAGACCGCGCTCCCCCTCATCCTGCTGTTCGCCCTGTACGTGCAGTTCCATGGCGACTTCGGTCCCGGGGGCGGGTTCCAGGCCGGGGTCATCTTCGCCGCCGGCCTCATCCTCTACGGGCTCGTGTTCGGGGTCGAGAAGCTGCGGCGCGTGGCGCCGCCGGGGGTGGTGCGGGGGCTTGCGGCGGGCGGAGTCCTGCTGTACGCG
>CAZSPS010000245.1:0-12488 GCA_964608875.1 uncultured Ectothiorhodospiraceae bacterium | reverse complement strand
TGCAGCTGCCAGCGCACGCGCTCCTGGGCGTTGGCGTCCGGCGCGGCTGCGGCGAGGATGGCGGCGGCGCCGACGCCCGCCGCCGCGATGAAGCTTGCCGATTTCGATGGCATTTCTCTTCCTCCTGTCGAGGTCATGTCGGCCGGAGCGCCGAAGGCGTCTCTCCGACCCCCGTCGTACCGGCCTCGCGCGCCCGGGGGGTCCGGAGCGTCCGCGGGCCGACCGCCGCGCCGGGGCCGCAGCCCCGAGCATGGATGGCGGAATGTACCCAGGTCGCCCCCCATGTGCAACACGGCGTTTGCGGCCGTCAGGTGATTCCGGACCGAGGGGGCGGGCCGGGTTCGGCGTCCGCCCGCGCGATCTCGAACGCCTGCCGGCGCGCTGGCTAGCGCACGGGGGTCAGCAGCGCGTCCAGGTTGAGCTCGTCGCAGAAGTCCATGAACTCGCCCCGGATGGTGGCGATGGCCGAGTCGGCCGGGATGCCCACCGTCATGTGCAGGGAGTACATGGGAGTGCCGGTGAGGGGGGCGGGGTAGCTCGCCGTCGTCAGGTCTTCGACGTTGATCTCGCGGCGCGCGAAGAAGTCCGCCACGTCGTGGACGATGCCCGGCTGCTCGACCGCGATCACCTCGACCGTGTAGGGGACGAGGTGGTCGGAGTCGGTGCGCGGGGCGGTGCGGCGCGACTGCAGGGCGAGGCCGTGCTCGGACTCGAGCTTCGACAGCGCGCTCTCCGCCTTCGCGATCGCGTTCCACTGCCCGGCGAGCAGCATGACCATCGCGAACTCGTTGCCGAGGACCGCCATGCGGCTGTCCTTGACGGTGCATCCGCACTCGCGCAGGGCGGCGGTGAGCGAGCACACGAGGCCGGCGCGGTCCGGCCCGAGGGCGGAGACGACGAGGTGCGATTCGACGGGTCCTTTCAACCTTCACGCTCTCCTGGCTGGTTGGCCGGCCGGCCGCCGGATCAGGTGTCCCAGGGGGTGGGGCGGTTCTCGTTGGAATCGGGCTGGCGGTCCTCGTCCTCCCCTTCGGGCCAGTCGTTGCCGCGCCGCTCCGGCGGCGGCTGCGATGGTGGTGGCGCGGGTCTGCGGAACCTGCGGGCGTCGCCGCCGCCGCCGCTACCGCCGCCGGCGTAGCGTCTGCCGCCCGCGCCGCCGCCCCCGCTGCCGCCGTAGCGCGCGCCCGCGTCGCCGTAGGAAGGCGCCGGCGGGTCTTCGGAGTAGCGGTCCTCCGCCGGGGGGTATTGGTCCTCGCGGGGGGCGCCGCGCTCCTCGTACCCGCCGCCGCGGCCCCCGCCCTCGTGCTGCGCCGCGCTCGCGGCCCGGTAGGAGAAGCACGCCGGGCACCAGCACGTGTTCACCCCCGCGGTGCGGTGGGTGAGGCCGTGCAAGCGCGTGCCCTCGCGGTCGAACTTCTGCAGCATCTCGTCGAAGTGCCGCGAGATGCCCTTCTCGTACCGCCCCCAGATCTCGTTCGTGACGAGCCCCGCCCCCTGCAGCAGCCGGGTGCGGTTCGCCGGCGCGAACAGGGGCACCTCGGAGAGGTTGCGGGTGCGGCCCCACTGGGTGCCCTCGGAGACGGGGGTTTCGGCCTTGCGGTCGTGGTCGCGGAAGCGGCTGGTCTCGGAGATGACGACGATGCCGCGCTGGGTGCGGTTGGCGGCGTGGAAGCGTCCGAGCATGAGGTCGAAGCGGCTCACCACGTCCTCGAGCGCGGTGATGTAGGGGTCGCCGTCGCCGATCGCGCCCTTGTCCACCACGGTGGCGAAGAACGTCGGGTGGCGCGAGGCGACGATGGCCTCGAAGCAGGCGTCGAGCAGCAGGCGGCGCTCGTTCGGGTCGAGGTCGCGGTAGGGCGCGGGCAGCCCGCGCGCGTTCGCGGGGGCGCGCAGCCACGGCGCGTGGATGGAGAGCTCCGCCTGCTCGCGGGGGAAGGCGCGGGCCACGGTGTCCTCGAGGTCGCGCTTGAGCCAGTAGGCGGCGCGCTCGAAGACCGCGATGCCCCCGACCACCACCCGCTCCGAGTCCGGATGGGTGCCCGACTCGCCGAGATAGAGCAGATACATGATGACTGAACCTCGATCGCTCGATACCGATAAAACGAGGCCGGCCGCGCGGCAAGCGCGCCGGGGGACTCGAGCTCCGATGTCCTGCCGGCCGATCCGGGATTATCCATGCACCGCCGAGGGTGTCAACCGGCCGTTCGCCTTGACACCCGGCGGGCGGCGGCGGACGATGCCGCGGACGATGCGGCAGGCGGGCAAGGGCCGCCGCATCTCCGCACTCGCACCAGGACGACGACGTGGACTTCGGATTCAGCGACGAGCAACTGGCCATCCGCGATACCGCCCGGCGCTTCGCCGAGGAGCGGCTGGCGCCCCGCTACCGGCAGCGCGAGGAGGAGGCGCGCTTCGAGCCCGAGCTGCTGCGGGAGATGGGCGCGCTCGGCCTCATCGGGGCGGACCTGCCGGAGGAGCTGGGCGGGCTCGGACTCGGGGGCGTGGCGAGCGGCCTCATCGCCGAGGACATCGCGGGCGGCGACCTCAACGTCGCCTACGTGCAGCTCCTCGCCTCGCTCAACGGCTCCATCGTCGCCGCGCACGCACGCCCGGAAGTGGCGCGCGCGATCGTGCCGCGGGTGTGCGCGGGCGAGGCGCTGCTGGCCCTCGGCCTCACCGAGCCGGGTGGCGGCTCGGACGCCGCCAACTTGCAGCTGCGCGCCGAGCGCACCGGGCGCGGCGGCGGCTACACGCTCAACGGGGAGAAGGCGTCCATCTCGCTCGCCACGCAGGCGGCGGAGGCGATCGTCTTCGCCCGCACCGGGGAGCAGGCGGCGCGCTCGCGCGGGGTCTCCGCCTTCCTGGTGCCGCTGGACGCGCCGGGGGTGGCGGTGAGCGGGTACGACGACGTGGGCTCGGCCGCGGTGGGGCGGGGCTCCATCTTCTTCGAGAACGTGCAGGTGCCGGCGGAGCGGATGCTGGCCGAGGAGAACGCCGCGTTCCGCACCGTGATGGCGGGCTTCGACTACTCGCGCGCCCTCATCGGCCTGCAGTGCCTGGCGCCGGCCGCCGTGTCGCTGCGCGAGACGTGGGCCTACGCCGCGGAGCGCGAGGCGTTCGGCGCGCCCATCGTGCGCAACCAGGGGGTGAGCGAGCCGCTGGCCGAGGCCGAGACCCTGATCGAGGCGGCGCGCCTGCTCTGCTACAAGACGCTGTGGTTGCGCGACCGGGGCGAGCCGCATACGGCCGAGGCGGCGATGTGCAAGTGGTGGGCGCCGAAGGTGGCGTTCGATGCGATCCACACCTGCCTGCTCACCCACGGGCACTTCGCGTACACCCGCGAGATGCCGTTCGAGCAGCGGCTGCGCGACGTGCTGGGGTTGCAGATCGGCGACGGCACGCGCCAGATCCAGAAGATGATCATCGCCCGCGAGCGGGTCGGGCGCATCGCCCTCCCCCACGGCTGAGCGCCCGCCCGCCCGCCGGCGCCCCGGCCGGATCGGGTATGCTTGCGGCGGCGAGAGGGCCTCATCGGGGGAAGGTACGGCCATGCGCGAGCGTCTCACCACCATGGACCAGGGTCGGCAGGTGGCCTACCTGCGCGAGCTGCTGGGCCATCTCGACGGCCGCACGACGGCGATGGCGGGCGCCGAGTACCGCAACCGGGTGACCGACTACACCTGCCCGGAGCAGCTGGCCGCCGAGCGCGAGACCCTGTTCCGGCGCCATCCGCTGTTGATGGGCTTCGGCCGCGAGATCCCCGAGCCCGGTGACTTCCTGACCGACGACTTCTCCGGCGCCCCGGTGCTGGTGGTGCGGGGCGAGGACGGGGTGGCGCGCGGGTTCCTCAACGTGTGCCGCCACCGCGGGTCGCGGGTGGCGGAGGGGCGCGGCAGCCGCAAGCGCTTCGTGTGTCCCTACCACGCCTGGACCTACGGCACGGACGGGCGGCTGCTGCGCATCCCGCACGACGACGGCTTCCCCGGGGTGGACCCTGCGTGCCACGGCCTCACCCCGGTGCCGGTGGCCGAGAAGTACGGGCTGGTGTGGGCGAAGACGAGCGCGGGCGAGCCCGGCTTCGACATCGACGGGTACCTGGAGGGGGTGGGGGGCGAGCTCGCGGGCTTGGGCCTCGAGCGGTACACGCTCTACGAGACGCGGGTGCTCGAGCAGGCGATGAACTGGAAGCTGGTGATGGACACCTTCCTCGAGAGCTACCACATCCGGGTGCTGCACTCGGCCACCATCGACCCGCTCCTGCACTCCAACGTGGGCACGTTCGAGGCGTTCGGCCCGAACAGCCGCGGCTTCTACCTGCGGCGCGACGCCGAGGCGCTGCGCTCGCTGCCCGAGTCGGAGTGGGACCTCGCCGGCTACACGACCGGGGTCTACGTCCTGTTCCCCAACACGGTGCTGGTCGTGCAGCAGGACCACCTGGAGACCTGGCGCATCTACCCGGTGGGGAACGACCCGGACCGCGCGCGGATGTACGTGCAGCTGTATACGCCGGAGCCGGCCGTGACCGACAGCGCGCGGCGGCACTGGGACCGCAACATGGAGATGATGATGGCGGTCGTGGAGCGCGAGGACTTCCCGAACGGCGAGCGCATCCAGCGGAGCTTCTACTCGGGGGCGCAGGAGCACGTGACGTTCGGGCGCAACGAGCCGGCGCTCGGCCACTATCACGAGGCGATCAAGCGCTCCCTCGGGCTCGCGCGCGCGGCCTGAGCCCGGACTGCGGACGCCGACCGGCGGCGGCCGGCGGCGGCGGCGCCAGCGGCGAGGCGGCCGCACTCGCGCGCCAGGGAGGCGGCGGTGGCGCCCGGGCGGCGGCCGGCCTCGCTCAGGCTGCGGCGCCAGCGCCGCGCTCCCGGCGTCCCGCGGTACAGCCCGAGCAGCGGGCGCACGAGGTCGGGCAGCCGGGCGTCCGGCGCGCGCGCGGCGTAGGCGAGGTAGCGCTCCACGATCTCCTCGCGCGCGGGCGCGGGCGCGCTTTCCCCGAAGAGCGTGCGGTCGGCGTCCGCGAGCAGCCAGGTGTCGTCGCGCACGGCGCGCCCGAGCATGACCCCGTCCACCCTGTCCGCCGCGCCGCGCCGCAGCGCCGCGCGCGCCGCCTCGAGCGTGGCGAGCCCGCCGTTGAGCACGACCTCGAGGTGGGGGAGCTCCTCCTTCAGCCGGTACACCCGCTCGGGGCGAAGGGGCGGGACCTCGCGGTTCTGCTTGGGGGAGAGCCCGGAGAGGATCGCCTTGCGCGCGTGCACGATGAACGTCGCGCAGCCCGCCGCCGCCACCTCGGCCACGAAGTCGCGCAAGCGCTCGTACTCGTCGTGGTCGTCGATGCCGATGCGGGTCTTGACCGTAACCGGTATCGAGACCGCGCCGCGCATGGCCGCGACGCACTCCGCCACCCGCCCGGGGTGGGCCATGAGGGCGGCGCCGAAGCAGCCCCGCTGCACGCGCGGGCTCGGGCAGCCGACGTTGAGGTTCACCTCGTCGTAGCCGGCGCGCTCGGCGAGGCGGGCGGCGCGGGCGAGGTCCGCCGGGTCGCCGCCGCCGAGCTGCACCGCCACCGGGTGCTCGGCCGGGTCGAAGCCGAGCGCGCGCGCCGCGTCGCCGTGCACCAGCGCCCCGGCCGGGAGCATCTCCGTGTAGAGGCGCGTGCGCCGGCTCAGCAGGCGCAGCAGGTAGCGGGCGTGCCGGTCCGTGTACCCCATCATGGGCGCGACGCACAGGCGGTGGGCGGAGACGCGCGTTTCCATGGCGCGCGATCATAGCGGGCGCGCGGGCGGGCGGCTGCGGTAGACTTCGGGGCGAGCACCGGGAGCCCGCCGCGATGGCACTTTCCACGTTTCCGCGGTGGCGGTCCCGTCTCGCCGCCGTGGTCGAGCACACGACCTTCCAGCGCGCGATCGTCGCGCTCATCTGCATCAACGCGGTCACCCTCGGCCTGGAGACGTCCCCGGCGGCGATGGCCGCCGCCGGGCCGGCGCTCGAGCTGCTCGACCGGTGCGTGCTCGCGGTCTTCGTGGCCGAGCTCGCGCTGCGCCTCGCCGCGCACGGGCTGCGCTTCTTCCGCGACCCGTGGGGGGTGTTCGACTTCGTGGTGGT
Source organism: uncultured Ectothiorhodospiraceae bacterium (assembly GCA_964608875.1). Taxonomy (GTDB): domain Bacteria; phylum Pseudomonadota; class Gammaproteobacteria; order HK1; family HK1; genus JAJDXW01. The sequence continues at coordinate 6,380 of CAZSPS010000245.1, read as the reverse complement.
GGGGATCGCGCTGCTCCCGGCCACCGGGGCGTTCTCGGTGCTGCGCACGCTGCGCGTGTTGCGGGTGCTGCGCCTCGTCTCCACCGTCCCGCGGATGCGCCGGGTGATCGAGGCGCTGCTGTCGTCGCTGCCCGGGCTCGGCTCGGTGGCCGCGATCCTGGCGCTGGTGTTCTACGTGGGCGGGGTGATGGCGACGAAGCTCTTCGGCGCGGACTTCCCGCAGTGGTTCGGCACGCTGCCCCGCAGCCTCTTCTCGCTGTTCCAGATCATGACCCTGGAGAGCTGGTCGATGGGCATCGTGCGCCCGGTGATGGCGCTCCATCCCTACGCCTGGGCGTTCTTCGTGACGTTCATCCTCGCGGCCACGTTCACCATGCTCAACCTCTTCATCGCGGTCGTGGTCAACGCCATGCAGAGCCGCTACCACGAGCAGGAGGAGGAGGTCGCGCGGGCGGCGCACGAGGAGCGTGTGGAGATGCTCGAGGCCGTGCGCCGGCTGCGCGAGGAGGTGCGCACGCTCAACGAGCAGCTCCGCGCCGCGCGCGGCCCGCGTTGAGCCGCCGCGCCGGCGAACGTGCTAGGGTGGACTCCATGGCTGTGCGCGATCCGCAAACGCACGACATGCCGGCCCTCCGGCAGACGCCGGCCCCTCCTTCGTGGGGCGTGCTCCCACGCCAGGGCTCCTGGAGCGACGAAGCCTATCTGCGGCTCACCGACCGCAGCCCGCGCCCGCTCGAGCTCACCGACGGGCAGATCCAGGAACTCCCCGTGCCGACGGACTCGCATCAGGCCATCCTCGCGTTGCTCTACAGGCTGTTCCATGCCTGTCTCGCGCCCCGCGGCGGCATCGTGCGGTTCTCGCCGCTGCGGGTGCGGATCCGCGAGGGCAAGTTCCGGGAGCCGGACCTGTTGCTGTTGCGGGACCGCTCGGACCCGCGCCGCCGGGACCGCTACTGGCTGGGCGCGGACCTGGTGGCCGAGGTGGTGAGCCCCGACGACCCGGAGCGGGACCGGGTCGAGAAGCGCGCGGACTACGCCGAGGGAGGCATCCCGGAGTACTGGATCGTGGACCCGCGCGACGAGACCATCACGGTGCTCGCGCTCGCGGACGGCGCCTACGTCGAGCGCGGGGTGTTCTCGCGGGGCGAGGCGGCCGTATCGCCGCTGCTCGAGGGCTTCGAGGCCGACGTGTCGGAGGTGTTCGACGCCCCGGAGCCCCCGGAGCCGGGCGCGTGAGCGTTCCCGCCCCCTCCCGTTTCCGTTAGCCGAGGACCGCCGTCATGCCCGCCCGCACCGCCTCGCCCGCATACGACCTCAAGATCGTCAACGGCTTCATCGTGGACGGGACGGGCGAGCCCGGCTACGAGGGGGCGGTGGGGGTCAGCGGCGGGCGGATTGCCGCCGTCGGCGAGGCGCCGGGCGGCGCGGCGGAGACCATCGACGCGCGCGGCCGGGTGGTGTGCCCCGGCTTCGTCGACATCCACACCCACTACGACGCCCAGATCATGTGGGACCGCATGCTCACCATCTCGCCCTGGCACGGGGTCACCACGGTGGTCATGGGCAACTGCGGGTTCTCCATCGCCCCCACCCGGCCCGAGCACCGGGAGGCGATCGTGCGCACCCTGGAGAACGTGGAGGGGATGACGGTGGCGGCGCTGCGCGAGGGCATCGGCGAGGAGTGGCCGTTCACCGACTTCCCCGGCTACCTCGACACGATCGAGCGGCGGGGCATCGCCATCAACGCCGCCGCCCTCATCGGCCACACCGCGCTCAGGACCTGGGTGATGGGCGAAGACGCGAGCGAGCGCGAGGCCACCGGCCCGGAGGTGGACGAGATGCGCCGCATCGTGCGCGAGGCCATGCAGGCGGGGGCGCTCGGCTTCGCCACCTCCAAGTCGCCGACCCACGTCGGCTACCGGGGCAAGCCGGTGCCGAGCCGGGCGGCCTCGACCGAGGAGATCCTGGCGCTCGCGGGTGAGCTGCGGCATGCAGGGCGCGGCGGGGTGGTGCAGGCGACGGTGGGGCGTTCGCTCTCCTTCCCCGAGTTCAAGGCGCTGCACGAGGCGTCCGGACGGCCGGTGAGCTGGACGGCACTGCTCGCGGGGGTCGCGCTGCAGGACGGCGACGCCGACGAGCAGCTGCGCCGCTCGGTCGAGCTGGTGGCCGAGGGCTACGACGTGGTCCCGCAGGTGAGCCCGCGCGCGCTCAAGTTCGAGTACCAGCTGAAGGCCCCCTTCGTGTTCGAGTCGATGCGCGCGTTCCGGCCCGCCGCCGAGGCGGACGCGGAGGGCAAGAAGCGCCTGTACGCGGACGCGGGCTTCCGGGCTGCGATCTGGGAGCGCCTGGGCGAGCGCGCGCCGGAGTCGTTCCGCAAGTCGTTCCGGGACACGGTGGTGAGCGAGATGCCGGGGCGCCCGGAGCTGGCGGAGCGCCCGCTGTTCGAGCTGGCCGGGGAGACGGGCAAGACGCCGGTGGAGCTGCTGTTCGACCTCGGCATCGAGAGCGGCCTCGAGGCCCGCTTCCGGATGCCGGTGGCGAACCACGACGAGGACGAGGTGGAGCGGCTGCTGCTGAGCCCGCACACCGTGGTGGGCCTGTCGGACGCGGGCGCCCACGCGAGCCAGCTCTGCGACGCCTGCGCCACCACCTACCTGCTGCGGCGGTGGGTGCGGGAGAAGGGGGTGCTGGGGCTCGAGCGGGCGGTGCGCATGATCACGTCGCGGCCGGCCGAGGTGTTCGGGATCATGGACCGGGGGCGGCTCGCGCCGGGGCTCGCCGCCGACGTGGTGGTGTTCGATCCGGACACCGTGGGCGACGGGCCGCTGCAGCGGGTGTACGACTTCCCGGCCGGGGCGGACCGCCTCATCTCGCAGGCCGAGGGGATCGACGCGGTGGTGGTGAACGGCACGCTCATCCGGCGCGGCGGCGAGGACCGGGTGGACCCCGAGGGCCCGCTGCCGGGGCGGCTCCTTCGCAACGGCGCGGCCGCGCCCTCGGGGGCCGGCGCCGCCGCGTGACGGGCGGGCGGAACGAGAGGAGGACCAGACCCATGTCCGGCTACGGCTACGTGATCTCCCGGATCGAGGTGCAGGACCCCGAGGCGTACCGGGAGTACATCGCCCAGGCGCCCGCCACCATCGCCCGATACGGGGGCGAGTACCTGGTGCGGGGCGGGGCGCTCGAGGTGCTCGAGGGCGAATGGCCGCGCGAGCGCACGGTGGTGCTGCGCTTCCCGAGCGTGGAGGACGCCAGGCGCTGGCACGCCTCGGCGGAGTACGAGGCGCCGAAGGCGCTCCGCAACCGGGTCGCCCTCACCGACATGGTGGTGGTGGCGGGGGTCTAGAATACGGCCCCTTCCCGTTACCAGGGGGCGGACGACCGATGATGGACGAAGACACCCGCACCGCGCTCGAAGCGGCGGCGTTCCGCACGCTCGTGGCGCATCTGCGCGAGCGCACGGACGTGCAGAACATCGATCTCATGAACCTCGCCGGGTTCTGCCGCAACTGCCTGTCGAAGTGGTACCGGGCGGCGGCGGAAGAGCAGGGCCTCGACCTCGGCTACGAGCAGGCGCGCGAGATCGTGTACGGCATGCCCTACGAGGAGTGGAAGGCCCGCTACCAGGGCGAGGCGACGGCGGAGCAGCGTGCGGCCTGGGAGGCGAACGAGGGCGGCGTTTGACGGAGGCTGCGGGGGTGTTGGCGGACTTCCTTTCCGGGGCGGGCGGGTGGTTCCGGCTCGAGGCGTGGGTGTGGCAGGCGTTCGTCGCCGTCTTCGTGACCCTGCTCGCGAGCTTCGCCGTGCGCCGCGTCCTCGGGCGCTGGGCGGTGCATCTCGGGCGCACCGCCAACGTGTGGGACGACGCGCTGGTGGACTCGCTGCGGCGCCCGCTCCGCACCCTCGTCTGGGTGGTGGGCATCGCGTTCGCGGCCGGGCTGGTGCCGGCCGCCTCGGAGGGCACGGTCTTCGGGGCGGTGGACTCCGTGCGCGACGTGGGGGTGGTGGCCTGCATCGCGTGGTTCCTGGTGCGCTTCGTGTCGCGGGTGGAGGCGAACATCCTCGCCCCGAAGCCCGGCGGGGACGAGGCCGGGGGGGAGGCGGCGGCGGCGGCGCCGGACCCGGTGACCGTCGACGTCATCGCCAAGCTGCTGCGGGTCTCCATCGTCATCACCTCCGCCCTCGTCGTGCTCCAGACCCTGGGCTTCAGCATCGCCGGGGTGCTCGCGTTCGGCGGGGTGGGGGGCATCGCGGTCGGCTTCGCGGCCCGCGACATGCTCGCCAACTTCTTCGGCGCCCTCATGGTCTTCCTCGACCGGCCGTTCGGGGTCGGCGAGACCATCCGCTCGCCGGACCGCGAGATCATGGGTACGGTGGAGCATGTCGGATGGCGCCTCACCCGCATCCGCACGTTCGAGAACCGGCCCCTCTACGTGCCGAACTCGGTGTTCGCGAGCATCGTGATCGAGAACGTGACGCGCATGCGCAACCGCCGCATCCGCGAGACCGTCGGGGTGCGGTACGACGACTTCCGCCAGGTGAGGAGCATCGTCGACGAGGTGCGGGCGATGCTCGAGTCGCACCCGGAGATCGATCCCGGCGAGACGCTGATGGTGAACTTCGACACGTTCGGCCCGTCGTCGCTCGACTTCTTCATCTACGCCTTCACCCGCACCAAGGTCTGGGCCGAGTACCACGCGGTGAAGCAGGACGTGCTGATGAAGGTCTTCGACATCGTCGAGCGGCACGGCGCCGAGATCGCCTTCCCCACCACCACCGTGCACCTGGTGGGGAGCGGCGGCGGCGAAGGCGAAGGCGGGGGGCCGCCGTCAGGCGGTGTCGAGGCGGGCGACGGCGTCCGGTAGCTCGCTGAGGCACGAGACTTCGCCGTCCGCCGGCGCCGAGCACGGCGGCGGCACGATGCCCGCGCGGTTGACCCAGATCGTGCGCCACCCGAGCCCGCGCGCGCCGGCCACGTCGTTCACCAGGTCGTCCCCGACGTGGACCATCGCGTCCGGGCCGAGGCGCGTGCGGCGCATCGCCTCCTCGAACATCTGGGGCGCGGGCTTGCCGGCGCCGACCTCCCCGGCCTGGATGGCGAAGTGGAAGAAGGGGCCGATGTCGAGCCGGCGCACGTCGGCGTTGCCGTTGGTGAGGGCGCCGACGAGGTAGCGCCGGGCGAGCAGGCGCAGCACGCCCGGCGCGTGGTCGTAGTACTCGATGCGGTGGCGGGCGTCGATGAACACCTCGAACCCGGCGCGGGCGAGGCGTTCGGCCTCCGGCGCCGGGTAGCCGGTGTCGCCGAGGGCGGCCCTCAGCACCTGCACGCGCAGCTCGCTCACGTCGTGCGCGAGGCGCGGCGTGTCGTGCACGAGGCGGGTGCGGATCCGGAACAGGGCGTCGCGGTCGTGGGCGGCGGCCATGTCCGGGCAGTGCGCTTCGAGCCAGGCGCGCAGCTCGCGCTCGGCGCGCTCGATGGCCGGGCGCACGTCCCACAGCGTGTCGTCGAGATCGAAGGTGACCGCGCGGATCGGTCCCGGATGCGTGCGGCCGGCGGGCATGGCGTGGGATTATAATCGCGCTCCCATGCCACCGGCCCTGCGACGCGGGCGGCGGCGCTGCGGCACGGCGCGGCGCGCGGAGGAGGGTGGTGCGGGACGGTCGGAACCGGTGCCGGTCATGTCATCGAACAAGCCGAGAGTCTGCATCGACGGCCACGCGGGCACGACGGGCCTTCGCATCCGCGAGTGGCTCGCGGCGCGCGCCGACCTCGACGTGGCGGAGGTGGACGAGGCCGGCCGCAAGGACCCGGCCGCGCGGCGCGCGCGGGTGGAGGAGGCGGACGTGGCCGTGCTGTGCCTGCCCGACGATGCGGCGCGCGAGGCTGCGGGCTGGGCCGAGGCCGCCGGCACCCGGGTGGTGGATGCGAGCACCGCGCACCGGGTGGCGGACGGCTGGACCTACGGGTTGCCCGAGCTCGAGCCGGGGCGGCGCGAGCGCATCGCCGGCGCGTCCCGGGTGTCGAATCCCGGCTGCTATCCGAGCGGCTTCCTGCTCCTGGTCCGCCCGCTGGTGGACGAGGGCCTCATCGCGCCGGACAGCCCCCTCACGGTGCACGCCCTGTCCGGCTACTCGGGCGGCGGGCGCACGCTCATCGAGCGCTGGGAGGCGGCGGAGCACGGGCTGCGGGACCTCCCGTTCGAGGCCCCCTACGCGCTCGGCCGGGTGCACAAGCACGTGCCCGAGATGACGGGCTACGCGGGCCTCGCGCGCGAGCCGCAGTTCGTGCCGGCGGTCGGGCCGTTCCGGTGCGGGATGCGGATCGAGGTGCCGGTGCCGGCCGGCGTGCTGAACGGCGGCCGGCACCGGCACCTCGATCC
>CAZSPS010000244.1:0-4784 GCA_964608875.1 uncultured Ectothiorhodospiraceae bacterium | reverse complement strand
AGGGTGAAGTCGGTGCCCGGTGTCCCGCCGGAGAAGCGAAGCGGCACCTTGAGCGCCTCGCCGTCGACCAGGCCCCGCCCGAGGGTGAGGGTGAGCTCCGCCGGGTCGCTGGTGTCGTCCTCGCCGGCGCTCGCGTCGGTGACGGCGAGGGCGACGGTGGTGGCGTCGTCGTCGGTGACCGTCACGGACGCGGACGCGGCGCCGCCCGGGTCGTAGCCGGCGCCGTCGGCGACCGTCACCGTCACCGCGCCGCTCGCCTCGTCGGCGTTGTCGCCCACGGTCGCCACGCTGAAGGCCGCGGTGGCCTCGGTGGCCTGGATGGTCACGGTCCGCTCGCCCTGGTTGCCAGCGGCCACGAAGTCGCCGTGCGGCGCGTCCGCCACGGTGAGCGTCACGGTGAGGCTCTGCGCGGGCGCCGCGCCGACGGTCACCGTGAAGGCGGCGCTCGCGCCCTCGGTGATGGCCGCGGCCGAGTCCGCCGCGATGGTGACCAGGGGCTCGTCGACGAGCGCGAGGGTGACGCTCTTTCGCGTCGCGTGCGGGTCCGCCCCGCCGCCGACGTTGGTGCCGAGGCTCGTGCGGTCGAAGCCGTTCGCGCCCGTCCCGTCCGGGCCGAGCGCGACGGTCACGCGCTCGCCGCTCTCCGCGGCGGCGTCGTCGACCGCGGCGAGCTCGAGCGTCGCCGTCTGCGCGCCCGCGCCCGAGAAGCGCAGCGCCGGCGTCGCGGTGGTCGCGCCCGTGAGCGTCACCCCGGTGTTGGCCGCGCCGGACTTGAGCGCCAGGCTCCAGTCGCCGGTCGTCACGTTCGTGCCCGAGACCGACAGCGGCACGTCGACGACCTCGCCCGCAATGAGCGTGCGGTTCCGGCGTGTGGTGCTTTGGCTGTCTTGGAGAAACACCCTGAACACCACCTTGTCGCCCTTCGCCACCGTGCCGCTGCCTTCCCGCGCCAGCACCACCGCCGTCGGGTCGTCGTCGGTCACCGTGCGCTCGGCCGAGGAGGGCGTGCCCACCGTGTAGCCCGAGCCATCCTTCACCGTCACCGTCACCGGGCCGGCGGGCTCGTCGGTCGAATCACCCTGGGTGGCCACGGTGTAGTCCGCCGAGCTCTGGCCGGCGGGGATGGTGAAGGTCTTGTCGCCCTCGGCGGACGCGGCCACGAAGTCGCTGCTCGGCGCGTCGTCGACGTGCAGGGTCACGCTCAGCGCCGAGGTCGTGGCCTGCGTGCGGGTCACCGTGAACACCGCGCCCGTGCCCTCCGCCACCGCCGTGGTCGTCTTCGGCGCGATGGTCACCGTGGGCTGCTTGACGATGCCCTTGAGGCGGATCTTCAGGGATGCGGCGGTGTTGACGATCCAACCGCTGGTGGTGTGGTACACCCGATGCCGCATGGCGTTGCCGACGGTCCAGCCGGACAGGCCCCCGGCATCCTCGTTGTCCGAAGTCGTGGTCCTCAGGCTCGCGGCGCGATTGGTTGCGACTACGTCCAGCACCAGGAAGTACTTGGTATTCGCCGCAAGGTCGATGCCCGAGGTCGAAAAGGTGAGCACCCGGTCCGTCCCGTTGAAGGCGGTAAAGGCGGGGTTGGTCAGGTTGCTGCCGACCTTGGTGCCCGGATTGTCGCCGGAAGTGCTGTGGATGCTGGCGGTCACCGAGAATGGAGCATTGACGCGGGCAAACTCGACTTCGACGCTGCGCAGGCTGTAGCCCGGGCCGTTGCTCCCGGTCCTGAACGCCTGGGCAAAGTCACTGTCCTGGAACCGGGGTGCGGAGCCATCCGTCTGACCGAGGTTGCCGACGAAGGTCCGCGTCGTCTGCGCGGCGGCGTCCGGGGCGGAGACGAGGAACGCCACCGCGAGCCCGGTGCCGAGCAGGAGCGCGCGGAGGGAAGCGCCCGCGCACCGCGCCGGGCGGGGCGGCGTGGCGGAGCTGTCGGAAGAAGCGGAGCGGCGCCGGGACGCGGAGCGCCCGCCGTCGCGGGAAGACTCAGGCGGGGATGGCGGTCGGCCCGGTGAGCGGCGCAGCCATGCGCCGGGCGCACTCATGGCCGGCGCTCGGCGCTCGGCGCTCGGCGCTCGGCGCTCGGCGCTCGGCGCTCGGCGCTCGGCGCTCGGCGCTCGGCTTAATTATATCAAGCGGTGCGACCGCCCCTCTTGTCAACCCCCCGAGCGGGAGATATTCGGGGGGGCGGCCGAGAGCGAGCGGCGTGTCCGGCGAGCCCGTCAGCTTCGACCCCATCCGGCGAACCGCCTCCCGGCCTGCGCTGATGATGCTCTTCACGGCCGCACCCCCCTCTCTCGGCGCAGGCCGCGGCGACCACGGCTCGCAACCGCCGCAACCATCGCCCATGACTCGCCTGTCCCTACTATGACACCACCGCGGCGCATTGGAAACCGCTTCGTCTCACCGCTTCGTCTCACCGCTTCGCCGTGCCGACGCCGGCGCCGACCCCCGGCGCAGGAGCGCGCGGTCACACCATCGCGCCCGGCGCTTCGCCGCCCCGACCGGATGCGCCCCCCGCCGCGTCGGAGCGGGCTCTGCGCGCCGGCGAGCTGTCCCCGAAGACGCCCGGCTCGACCGACACCGGCGGCACGAACGAGCGTTGCCACGGCAACGGCGCCAGGCTCCGCTCATGCGGTCGGCGTCGCGAGGTCCGGACCGCATCGTTGCGCGTGGCGCTCCACCGGACCCGCCGCGCCCCCCGCCGATGGCGCAGAGGTCGTGCCCCCTTGGCTCTCGGCGCGGAGCCTGCGAAGGCCGCGGCCAGGCGCGATGCGCCACGCGCATCGTTCGGCCCGAGGGGGCTCACGGGTGCGGCTTGGGCCACGCATGGCGCCTGTCACTGCCCGCCCGGCGACGGGGTGCGGAATGCGGCGAGCGGGTAGTGACAGGCGGCAAAAGCGGCCTCGCGGCCAGTGGCGGCAAGGGGATTGCTAAGAAGATCGTCAGTGTGGCTCTCGTGACGGCGTGGTAGGGTGCCGCCATCCACAGGGCTGCCACCGGCAGCGTGGTCGGCTGACGCCGACGTGGGCGCTGAAAGGCGCAATCCAGTGCCGTATCGCGATTTCCGCGATGTCATGCGGGCAGACGCCCCGCCGAAGGCACGATGGGCCACATCGAAACCGATGGAGGCTCTGAAGAGCAAACGGCGAGGCGGCTGCCATGTGGATTCTTGTGGCCACGCGGCGACCGGGGAGCCCCCCGGTACTCATTGAGCCTCCGAGCCGTGGCGCGTGGCGTTGCAAGCGGGGCCGGGGACGTGCACTCCCGCTGGCCGTGCGGACGAATCGCAACGCTGGTAATCGCGGCGCGCCGAAACCGTGCTCGCGGCCGCTGTCGGACAACCGACACGCCGCAGCCGCCGCACTGGACGGCAAGCGTAGAGGCGTCAAGGGCATTCTCGCAGCACTTGCTTGCTGCGGCTCCGTCTGTCTCGCACAGCGAGGGACGGATCGCCCATTACCACTTACCCACCCCACCGCCCCGGGACCGCGTGATGCGGCCCCCGGGGCGAGGTCGATCGAGCTTCGCGCCCGCGAACCGGCGGCGCGCAATCCGTCAGGCGACGTATGCGGCCCAATCGTTCATCAGCACCCTGCGCCGGTCGAACAGGTCGCTGCGCCGGTAGGCGGCTTCCACGCGGTCGGAGTTGACGTGCGCAAGCGCGAGCTCGCACACCTCGCGCGGCGCGTCCGTGCACTCCGCCGCCCAATCCCGAAAGCTCGAACGAAACCCGTGCGGGACCGCGCCGATGTCCAGCTCGCGCATGAGCTTGGACAGGGTCGACGGGTGCAGCGCGCGCCCGCTCGGCGACGGGAACACCCAGCCGTCGGCGTCGGCCAGCTCGCGCGCGCCGTCGAGGACTTCGAGGGCCCGGGGCGAGAGCGGCACCCGGTGCTCGCGCCCGGCCTTCATGCGCTCGGCGGGCACCGTCCACACCGCCCCGTCCCGGTCGATCTCGTCCCACCGGGCGCCCCGCACCTCGCCCGAGCGCGCGGCGGTGAGCACGAGGAACTCGAACGCGAGGCGCAGACTCCGGTACGTGCCGCAGCGCCGCACCCGGCGCAACGCGGCCCCGACCTCGGCGTGCGGCAGCGCCCGCTGGTGCTTGCGCACCGCGGCGCTCTTCGGCAGTGCGGCGGAGACGGCCTCGCCGGCGGGGTTGTCCATGCGCAGCCCCTGCGCGATGGCCCACTTCATGACCGCGCCGATGCGCTGGCGCAGCCGCTTGGCGGTCACGCGCTTGCTCGACCAGATGGGCGAGAGCACGGCCATGACGTCGGCGGTGGTGACCGCGTCGACGCGCTTGCGCGCAAGACGCGGCAGGGCGTAGTTGCGCATGGTGGCGCGCCACTGGTACTCGGAGCCCTTGCGGTCCTTCCAGGTCGCGGCGTGGATCGCGATGACGGTCTCCAGCGCCTCGGCGAAGGTGGGGACGGACTTCCCCGTGCGCCGCGGGTCGTGGCCGCGGGCGATCGCGCGGGCGTTGTCGAGCGCGCGCTCGCGGGCCATGGCGAGGGTGACGACGGGGTATCGGCCGAGCCCGAGGCTGGTGGGTCGGCCGTCGATGCGCACGCTCTGGGTCCAGCACTTGTTGAGGCCGCCGTGGGTGGCGGGTCGGACCAGAAGGCCGAGGCCGAGCCCGCCGCGGCCGTCGCCGTAGCGCCCGGGCGCGTTGACGTTCTTGACGAAGGTGGCGGAGAGCATGAGGGGTCGATTGTTCACTTCTCATTCCTCGTTCGGTTACAAGGGAGAGTTGAGAAGCAGTGTGCCCCGGTGATGCG